>JAFANK010000083.1 GCA_019232725.1 Vulcanimicrobiota bacterium
CCGCGATGAGGCAAGCGGTCAGCTCCTGCGACAGCTCCTGCCACATGTCGATGTCCGCGTTGCTGCCGACCCGGTGTTCTTGGCGCCGACCTCCGTCGCGGAGACAGCGGAGCGGCAACTCGCGGAAGAGGGCATCAGCGGTTCGGGCGACCTCGTCGCCGTTGTCGTACGCCAATCGCGCGCGCTCGATAAGATCGCTGGAGATATCGCCACCGCCGTGGACACGCTCTCTACTGCTTACGGAGCGCAGATCGTCTTCGTGCCTTTCCACCGCCCCGCCGATGTCGAGGCAGCCGTGTCACTCATCCGCCGCTGTCGCACGGCGCCCGTGCTGTTGGGCGGCGGGTACGATCTTCCGACGATGACTGCGCTTTTCAAACGCTGCACGGCGGTGATCGGCATGCGGCTGCATTCCCTTATCCTCGCTGCGCGACTGGGTGTGCCTTTTGTGGCGGTGCCGTACGATCCCAAGATCGTCGCCCTCACCGAGAGTCTGCGCTATCCGCTCCCAACGCTCCAAGCCGGGACCGCGTCCGAGCTCGTGGCAGCGCTATGGTCGCAACGCGAATCGTTGTCCTCACACCTGCGCGATGCGGCCGCGATACAGGAGCGCAAGGCGTCGCAAGGCTTCGACTGGCTGCAACAACTGGTGGAGGGTGCAGTCTCGTGACGCCGGAAACGACCTAGCACGCATGCGTCTTCGATGGACATGGAAGCTCGGCCGCATCGCTGGCATCGAGGTTGGCATCCACCCGAGCTGGCTCATCATCTATGCCCTCGTGGTCACCTCCGCCATCGGCTTCACCCCGCTTTTCTCACCCGAGCTCAGCCACCGCAGCACGATCGTGCTCGGACTGGTGGCTGCGCTCGTGCTGTTCGCAAGCGTCGTCGCGCATGAATTCGCCCACGCTCTGGTCGCGCGCCGTCTGGGGATCCCGATCGGCGGCATCACGCTTTTCTTGTTCGGCGGCGTAGCGACGATTGAAAGCGAGCCGAATTCTCCGGCCGACGAATTCCGGGTCGCGATCGCGGGCCCGGCACTCAGCGTTGCGCTCGCTATCGTCTTTGGGGCGCTGTACGCAGGCACGATGGCGCTCGGATGGCTATGGGTCGCAACGCTGTGCGCCTATCTCGCATTGACCAACGCCGCGCTCGCGGCGTTCAATCTGCTCCCGGCATTTCCGAGCGACGGCGGTCGCGTGCTCCGTTCGCTGCTGTGGCGGCTCAACCGTAGCCAAGCCAAGGCGACGCTGTGGGCGAGCTGGGTCAGCGTCGTCTTCGCCGGGCTGTTAGCTGCGACGGGAGGCTATTTTGTGATCGCCGACCGGGAGATGCGGGGACTGTGGTGGGTCGTGCTGGGGCTTTTCTTGTGGCAGGCCGCAGTCGTGTCAGGGCGACGGGCGCGCGTGGATCTCGCGCTCGAGCGACTCCATGTCGCAGACTGCATGCTGAAGACTCTCATCCCGGTGCCTGCGAACACGATGGTCGCATCGTTCATCGGCGAAGTAGCGGGTTCTCCCGGTGCGGGCTATCCGGTCGTCGATCGCGGCGCGCTCGTCGGTCTTGCCGATGTGCGCAACACGTCCGGTCTGCCCTTCGCGATGTGGGATCGTACGCCGGTGAGTTCGGTCATGGTGCCGATCGCACGCGTCCCTGCGCTCCAGGGGCATGAATCCGCCCGCGATGCGCTTATGCGTCTGCACGAGTCCGGTGCCGACGGTCTTCCCGTTTACGAAGGCGGCGAACTCGTCGGCATCGTCACGCGTGACTCCATCTTTCGCAAGCTCCATGACGGTGCAGCCGTCCGAAGGTCTGCGTGAAGAATACCCAAGCGCATTTTCCGACGATCGCCGAACGCAGTGAGCCGGCCGAACGGGAAGCAGCGGTCTTAGCGCTCTGGCGCCAAGGCCACATCTTCGAGAAAAGCTTGGCGCAGACCAAAGATGGTCTGCGCTACACGTTTTACGAAGGACCGCCGACCGCGAACGGCCGCCCTGGCGTCCACCACGTCCTGGCACGCGCTTTCAAAGATCTCTATCCGCGCTTTTGGACCATGCGCGGCCACTATGTCGAGCGCAAGGCGGGCTGGGATACGCACGGCCTGCCGGTCGAGCACGAGATCGAAAAAGAGCTCGGCATTCTGGACAAGAGCCGCATCGAGGCAGAAGTCGGCGTCGCGGAATTCACCCGCCGCTGTCGGGAGAGCGTCTACCGGTACGTCGGTGATTGGAACCGGCTCACCGAGCGCATGGGGTATTGGGTCGACCTGGACGACGCCTACTTCACGCTGACCAATTCGTATATCGAGACCGTGTGGTGGCTGTTCAAGCAGTTGTGGGAGCGCGGGTTTGTCGCCCAAGATTACAAGTCGGTTCCCTACGACCCGCGCATCGGCGCGACGCTGTCCGATCATGAGGTCGCACAAGGGTATCGCGAAGTCGACGACCCATCGGTGTTCGTCCGTTTCCGCCGCGCCGATGATCCTTCGACCTCATTTTTGGCCTGGACGACGACACCATGGACGTTGCCCGCCAACATGGCACTGGCCGTACATCCGGACGTCACCTATTGCGTGGTCGAACGCGAAGGTGAGAAGCTCATCGTCGCGGAGCCGCTGCTCAAAAAGGTCTTTCGCGACGAGCCTGTCCAGGTGGTCGATCGTATACGCGGCGCAGCCTTGGCCGGTGTGCGGTATCAGCCGCTATACGACTACTGCCGCGATGCCAAAGATCGTTATTACGTCATCCCGGCGTCGTTTGTGACGACGGAAGATGGCACGGGCATCGTCCACGTGGCGCCGGCCTACGGCCCCGACGACTTGGCGCTGGGCAAATCGCGCGATCTTCCTATCTTTTATAGTGTCGATTTCACCGGTCACGTCGTGCCTGAGATCGACATCGCCGCGGGCCTGTTCTTCAAAGACGCGGATCAGCCGATCATGGTCGACTTGCAGCAGCGTGGCCTCATGTTCCGCCGCGAGACGTACCGCCATAACTATCCGTTTGGATGGCGGACGGACGATCCGCTGCTCTACATCGCGAAGACCGCCTGGTTCGTGCGCACGACGATGCGCAAAGCCGAGCTCATCGCCAACAACGACAAGATCAACTGGTATCCGGAGACGATCAAGTATGGCCGCTTTGGCAACTGGCTCGAGAACAATGTCGATTGGGCGGTGTCGCGCGAGCGTTTTTGGGGAACGCCCATACCGCTCTGGACGGACGGCAAGGAGTATGTGTGCGTGGGGTCGGTGGCTGAACTCTCAAAGCTGACAGGCCACGATCTTTCGCAGCTGGATCTGCACCGGCCCGCCATCGACGACGTCACGTTCACCAAGGAAGACCGGGTCTATCGCCGCATCCCAGAAGTCCTCGATGCCTGGTTTGACTCGGGCTCCATGCCGTACGCGCAATTCCACTATCCTTTTGAAAACGAGCAGCTCTTCAAACGGAGCTTCCCTGCTGATTTCATAGCCGAGGCTGTCGACCAGACGCGTGGGTGGTTCTACAGCCTGCACGCGATTGCGACGCTGCTCTTCGATAGCCCGGCGTACAAGAACGTGATCTGCCTTGGCCACGTGGTCGATGCCAGGGGCGAGAAGATGAGTAAAAGCCGCGGCAACGTGCTCGACCCGTATGCGATCTTCGATACGCTTGGAGCAGATGCGCTGCGGTGGTATTTCTTTACCGGGTCTCCGCCGGGCGAGCCCAAGCGCATCTCGGTCGAGCTCGTCCAGGACGGTTCGCACAAGCTCATCAACACGCTGTGGAACACGGCCAGATTTTTCACTATGAACGCAAATGCCGACGGCATCGGCGTGCCGGCCGATGTGGCGCTTGCGCAGCGCACCGATCTCGACCGTTGGGCGATGTCCGGCTGCGAGATGTTGACCGCCGAGGTCACCGCATTCCTCGAGCGCTATGACGCACTTGGCGCAGGACGCGCCATCGAGCGCTTCGTCGACGACCTCTCTAACTGGTACGTGCGCCTTTCGCGCGATCGTTTTTGGCGCAGTGGGGCAAGCGCCGACAAACAAGCCGCCTATCGGACGCTGTACGAATGCCTGACCAGAGTCACGCTACTGCTCGCGCCATTCACACCGTTCCTCGCTGAAGCGCTGTATCAGCAACTCATCCGTTCGGTCGATGCAAAAGCACCCGAGAGCGTGCATCTCTCTCCTTGGCCCGCATCGCATGCTGAGGCGATCGACGCAGGACTGCTCCAAACGATGGGTGTCGCGCGACAAGCGGTTGACCTTGGACGTCAAGCGCGCGCGACTGCGAAGATCAAGACGCGGCAGCCGCTTGCGCTCGCCTACATCCGGACGCGCACGGCTAGCGATGATGCCGCGATCGAGCGTTTCCGCGATTTAGTGCTTGAAGAGCTCAACGTCAAGGACGTCCGCGTTGTCGGACTTGATGCCACCTTCATTGAGTACGGGCTGCGCCCCAATCTGCCGCGGCTCGGGCCGCGCTATGGCAAGCAGATGGCGGCCCTGCGCGCGGCGCTCGCTGCCGCGGATGCTCGAGCCGTCGCGGCGGCGGTGGCGGCGGGCACGCCGTTCGATGTTCGTGCTGATGGTCAATCGTTCACGCTTGAGCCCGATGACGTGCTCGTGGACAGCAAATCGGCGCAAGGCTTTGCATTTGCAGAGGGCGAGGGCATGCTCGTGGCGCTCGACACGCGCATCTCGCGCGAATTGTTGCTCGAAGGCATCGCCCGTGAAGTTGTTCGCGCTGTGCAAGACGCCCGCAAGCAGGCTGGCCTGGACGTCAGCGACCGGATCCACCTGCGCCTCGAAGCCGGTGGGGACACCGCCGAGGCGATCGCGCGGTTTCAAGATTACATCAAGCAAGAGACGCTCGCGCTGGAGCTCAACGGCGCGTCATTCACGCCCGCGTTCTCTGCTGAAACCGACGGGCTGGGCATCAAGCTGTCAAAATAGCATCAGGCTAGGTGTGGCCAATCCCGCGGACAGTCCCATTGCGACCGCCTTGCGAGACTTTTTACGCTCTGTT
>JAFANK010000126.1 GCA_019232725.1 Vulcanimicrobiota bacterium
GGGGACTTCTGCTTTCGGTGACTGGTGCCGAGAGTCGGAATCGAACCGACGACACCAGGTTTTTCAGACCTGTGCTCTACCAACTGAGCTATCTCGGCGCAATCTATTGAGCCTTTTTATTCGCGAACGATTGCAAGTTTGAGCGAGGTCGGCCATTCTTTTTCGCCCGACGGTGCGCCTGCCAACGCTGCTTCCATTGCCCTAGCAGCGCTGTCTTCGGAAGAGGGAATGTGCTGTCCGTAGACAGTCCGCCCACCCAGCGCCGGTCCCGTGAGTGTTATCCCGACTTCGCGTAGTTGGGCTAGCCGCAATGGACACATCGACTCGTATAAAACAAGCTGAAGTCCGACCGTAAATGTCTGGGCTAAGGCGGCGTCGGGGCGAAACAGGTGAGGAGGTGCCAATTCCGACTTCCATCAAGCCCAGATCAAGTACCCGCTCAAGCTGCACGACTCACTTTTTTACCATGAAGGAGCACAGCGATGACCCCAGTTGACCGAACCGCGCTAGCGCAACAGATTGCAGATCTACTTCATCAGACTTCCGAAGACCATCATGTTGCTTTCAAGGCGACCGATGGTGTCGATCCAGATTGGTCAATCTGGTATGCCGGGTATCTGCTCGATAAGGGGATTAAGAAGCTGTTGAACGCAGAACTACTAAAAAGCGATCTTATATATTTGCTTGTGAAGGTTGACAAGGAAATCAACCGTCAGGCGCCTGGTGCTAGTTGGGAAAGATGGTATGCAGACGATCTCATCAGGAGGTATGTCCACTAGTTATCCTCTGCTGCCTAAAAAACCGTGTAATCCAATTGAACCCGCTCGCAGCCTGTCAGCTCTTAAGGTTTTGGTGGCGCCTGATTTCCGTATATGCCCTCGTGAACGCAACGCCGACGAGAAGCATCAGCGCCGTATAGTAGACCCACACCAACGTTGCGACAACCGGACCGGCCGCACCGAAGCTGCCGCCGAGTGATGCTTTGCCGAGATACAGGCCCATTAAGAATTGTCCCATCGACAACAAGATGCTCGTGACCGCAGCGCCGATCAGCGCTTCCTTGAGTACGAGATTCACAGGCGGTAGATACGTATACAGAGCCGCGAGAAGCAGCCACATCATGCAAAAGGTGACCAGCAGGCTTAAGATGTGCGCCCAGCCGCTTTGGGCAGGGGTTACTATTTCTATTCTCGCCTGGAAAAAGATCGACCCTGCGAAGACAATCATCGTCGCCATGACCATGCTGATCGCCAAGACGTTATCCATGAGAAAGCCGACAAACCCACGTTTCGGCTTCTCAGGGGATCCCCACATGGCGTCCATGGAATCGCGCAACTGATCAAACAGGCCCGCGGCCCCTACCAGCGCGATCAACACGCCAAGCGCGACACCGATCGCGCTCGCCGCTTTGGGCTGCGGATAGCGCAGGAGCGCTGCAACGGTCGTCGCACCGGCATCGCCAAGAAATGGGCGCACAGCGCCGACCACATCTGACTGCGCTTGATTGTGGCCCACCACCAGGCTCGCAACGGCTAACGCTACAAAAACCATGGGTGCAAGTGAGAAAAGCGTGAAGTACGCGAGCGCTGCTGCAATGCGCCGGACTTCGCATTCACGGACATAGACAACGGTCCGGCGCAATACGCGCGCGATAATCGCCAGCCGTTGTTTGACGGCAACGGTATCTCGTTTCAATCCCGAGTTGGCCTGCGTCTTCTGAGCGCCGGTCAACCGGGCCGCAGTACCAGTTGCCACCTCTTCAACTGGAGGAACCAGGGCAGCCACCAGCGCCACGATGGGGCGTAGCACTCGTGACAAGAGTCGCAAGAAGATCAGCTTTCCTATCGTCCCCTTTGAGTCGCGACCAAACCGTTCTTCACAAAACAGTTACTCGCAATCCGTGTGACCGCATGCGCAGCGTCCGTCTGCTTTGACTTCCCCATGCTTGCATGAGTCGCTGCAAAAGCCAAGATGACTACTCTCCGTGCACTTGCACTGCATATGTCCGCACTTTGCAGCCATAATTGTCTCCTTAGAAGTTCGTCGCTATAACACTTTGCTGATACCCGTCTGGGTGGAAAACTATCAGCTAAAGTGGAGCGGGCGAGCGAGCGCCTCTTCCAGTGTGATGCCCGCTACGGCCGAAGCATTGCCATTACGATACCATGGGGAAGAACACTAAGAGGGAAGGCGGTTGGCACCATGGATGCTCTCATCATCGTGCTCGTGATTTTGATCTTGCTCGTGGTCACGGGTCATCTCAAGCTGTAACGACACCCATCGTCAGCAGCTGTCGATCAGCGCTTTGGCACCGACCCAGATCCTTTAAGAAAACCATTTTCGCGCCGAGTAAAGCAACGATACAAAATGTCAAAAGGCTGATCATCGCTCTGCGATGCAGTTGCGATGTGCCCTGCAATGCTGTTTGGCTTGCGCGGGTACGCTGGCGGCCTACTGTGTAGCACCTTGCTAAAAAGACCCATACACCTCCCGCCTGCGGGTTGAGCGGAAAAGCTTCGTTCAATTTCATGGTTTGTTGCGGCTTGACCGTTGGAACTTCGATGCATTGGAACAGTTAAAAAGGTCCCTTCATATGAAGACAAGCAAAAGCCGATCCACGTGGGACCGGCTCCGCTCGGGTTGCGTTTAACTAGTTGCCGTGAACGCCAGAGGCCTGGGCATAGACAACACTCGAGCAAGGCGTGCATGCTGCGCCGCCGCAAATGCTAACCGCTTGATCGCTTTGAAGACGCGCGTTGTCGACAGCTCATGTCACGAGATGAAATGAGGTTATTGTGGATGGTCTGACGTTTGTACAGCAGATGCGTGACAAGGGAATGAACTACCCGCCGATAGGCGAGCTCGTCGGTTTCAGAATACTCGACGTGCGCAAAGGCGCGATCAAAATCAGCGGACGCCCAACAGCTCAACACTATAATCCACTCGGTGTCGTCCACGGCGGTTTTGCCAGCACGCTCACGGACCTGGCGCTCGGCCACGTCTCTATTACCATGCTGCCAAGCATGGAAGAGGCGATTGCAACAACGGATCTCTCGGTGAAGTTCGTGCGGCCGGCTTTTCACGACACGGGTGAAATGATCTGCGAAGCATCGGTCATTCATAGCGGGAGAAAGGTCATCTTCACAGAGGCTCGTCTGACCGATAAGGCCGGCAAGCTCTACGCGACTGCCCAATCGACCTGCCTCGTGGTACCAAGCCGCGTCACACCCCGCGAAGATTAAGGTCCAGAGGCGGCGCGCTTGGGGCAGCTCAACAAAAGGCGGTGCTACGAATGATAAGGAACTACCGCCCCGGATTGTCCGAGGAGCGTCTGCTTAGACAGAGGCGCTCGGAAGCTTCTCTATGCAATGTGATTTGTGTAAGCAGCGGAAACGCGAGCTCGTCCGGATCGGCGTACCCGGCGGCACCTTAGTCGTGTGCAAAGAGTGTGCAGCGGATGTCTACATCAACCTCGTAGGGGGAGCGGCGCCGGATTCTGACACCTCACAACCGCCCAAACCTTCCGGACGCTCGCGCAAGTCCGGTCGGGGCGGGAAGTAGGCGGTGCGTTTGAAGCTCGTCGAGCCGCCGCAGCCGCCTACGCACGTCGTGCAGTTCTATGGGAAGCACGTGTTGTCGCTCGTTCGTAACGTCGCATATTTTTTGTCGGATGGGCTTGAGTACGGCAGCGCTGCTCTTGCCATCACGACGAACAGCCACAAGACCGGGATTCTGAGCGAGCTCGGACAGCTTGGCATTCCAGCGGCTGATCTTGAACGTAACGGTCTGCTTGCGTTTCTCAATGCGGATGAGACGCTTCCCAAGATTTTGATCGACAATCACCCGGATTCGGATAGGTTTGATGCGTTGGTCGGGGCGACCGCCCGACAAGTTCTCTCCGCATCCGCAGATGGCAGCGTTCGCATTTACGGCGAAATGGCTGGGTTGCTTTGGGCCCAAGCCAACTTCTCAGGTGCAATGCGACTGGAACAATTAGGTAATCAGCTGCTCAAGGAACCAGGATACAAGATCTTCTGTTCCTATGCCGTTGATATTTTTGGCGAGCAGTTTCGCCATGATAGTCTCACTGGGCCGCTCTGTGCGCACACCCATGTCACGCCGACAGAGTATGGCACAGACCTCGATGCCGCCGTGTTTAACACCGCAGCCGATGCGCTCAACGTCGAGCCCTCTGCACTACGAAATGCCGTGCAACGATACAGACGCCCCGAGGTCGCCGACATGTCAGCGGCTGAGGCTGCGATTCTGTGGCTGCGCGAGCAGCAACCAGAAAGAGCAGAGGCGATCGTCGAGAACATTCGACGCGACCTCGCTCTCACGTAGCCCCGTCGCTAACGTTAACCTTGGCGTTTGGCGAATTCATTGTGCACAGCCGCGATGATAGCGCCGGCAAAGGCTGAGAAGAGCGCAAGCAGCAGCGCGCGCAGGACGTACGCCCCGATATCGCCTTGACCGAGCACAAAGCTCGAGGACCTGCCCACGAGACCGGCGGGCACGAGAACGAGCCGCAGCGCAAAACCGGCGACGCCGGACCCGATAGCAAATCCAAGTACGTTCAGGGTGAGGGGCGACACGACGGCTCGTTGCATACGGTCCTCCTTATCGACGCTCGTTGCTCAGGTTACCAACACTGTACTCGCTCTTATCTATAGAACGCTAACGGCCTCAACGATGTTTCACTGCCATGGCAACCGGCAATGCTGCAATGTCGCGCTTCTCTAAGCGCGTGGCGAGATGAGTTTTCGGATTGAAGGCTGGGGGCTAGGCTTTGGACGTGGCTGAGAACGCAGCCGGCCATCACGTGTGAACGTGTATTTGTCTTCGTGCCCGTTCACCTGCACGTAGATCCAATCGACCAGCGATCCGCTCTTCTCGTCGATCCGTTTCGGCACGCCGTGGTGCCGCGCCACCCAATATTCGTCGGGATATGGCTTCACGCAATCGAGGAAAACATTCTTGGACATGTGGACGTTGGGCACGCACAACGCAGACACGAGAATAAAAATGATCAACATGTACGAAAGGCTCCTATCCTTGCCCGCACACCATATGCGACAAACATGCGCATGCTCGTATGCTGTGACGGAGGCGGAAAGCCGCGCGTGGTGACGCGGTAAATCGCAAGGCATACAGCAACGAGCAAGAGCAGCAAGACGATCAGGCTGCAGCCTGCCCTGATGGCGCCCGATCGTCGCTCACGCGCTGCCGGCTCAAGCATCGATGGAACCGTGTTCGCCCACTGGACCGCCTAGGACCCGCTTCGGCCAAATAGGAGCTGCCGTACACAGACCTAAGTGCTCGGCAAACATCGCGAGGAGCGCCGAGTGTTGTACGCGATACCACCCCTATTGCTGCTGATCCTTGCCGTTGCGGTCGCCGTGACCTTTGCTATTTGTGGACAACTGTACGTGCACCGTCATTTCAAAGCGCAAGACTTCGTCCAACACAACGAGGTCGCTGGATTTATCATCTCCGTCGTAGGCACGCTCTACGGTGTGTTGTTGGGCTTCCTCACGGTTGTCGTGTGGCAGCATTTCTCCGATTCCCGAGATCAGGTCGCGCGCGAATCTGCCGCAGCCGCCGACGTCTGGCATACCGCGGTTGGGCTTCCATATGTCGTGCGCTCACGCGTTCGCGACGACATGGAGAAATATGCCAAGATCATGATCAGCGCTGAATGGCCGGCCATGCGCAATGGCGGTGTGAGCACTGATGCTGATATCGTCGTCATGGATGCGATGGCCGAAACGGGCACGCTCGATCCCGCTAATCTTCGCGAAGCGAGTGCCCAACTTGCTACACAGCAGCAGCTCACCGTGTTGCATGACGAGCGCCAACGCCGGATCGCGGATAATGACGCCGCAGTTACCTGGTTTGAGTGGGTGGTGTTGTTCATCGGTGGCGTCAGCGTGCTGTGCTTTTGCTGGCTATTCGGGCTGCGCAACCCGACCGTGCACCTGCTCATGACTGCCGCGGTGGCTGTCGTCATGACATCGACGCTTGTGCTCCTCTACGAGCTGCAGTATCCTTTTCGCAGCCCGATCGGCATCGGCACGGCTACCTGGCAGGGGCTGCTTGCGCACATCGAGTTGATGCAACACGGCAGCCAGATGTACATGCGTATGTGAAGCGTGGTTCCGAGCATGGGGTCGCCTGCGCCGTTTGAGGCGATTCGAGCAGCGGTAATACTCAAAAGCACGAAGCCGCTCGGCCTGTTGTCCAGACGCAAGGGTCGCGCCACCGCAAGGAGACATCATGCAAGCCCCCTCTATCACCCACCCGTTGCACGACTATCCGCGACCGCCGTTCCCTGAACAGTCCCAGCCGTGGCCCGGGCTTGCGAAGGAGATGCGGCCGCGCCCTGACCATGGCGAGCAAAGCTACAAGGGCAGCGGACGGCTCGCTGGCCGCAAGGCGCTCATCACTGGCGGCGATTCGGGGATGGGCCGCGCGGCCGCTATCGCATTCGCTCGCGAAGGCGCTGACGTCGCGATCAGTTACCTGGCGGCCGAAGAGCCCGACGCGAGCGATGTCATCGAGCTCATTCGGGCAAGTGGTCGCAATGGCGCTGCGCTACCGGGCGACATTCGCGACGAAGCGTTCTGCCAGCAGTTGGTGTCCGATGCCGTGGAGCGATTGGGTGGACTCGACATCCTTGTGAATAACGCCGCTCGCCAACAGGCACAAGAACATATCGCAGACCTGTCGACCGAACAATTCGATTGGAC
>JAFANK010000048.1 GCA_019232725.1 Vulcanimicrobiota bacterium
GCATGTTGCTGGATCTTGAAATCAGGTGGCAGCACATCATCGAACATGACGTCGGCCGTGAACGCAAAGGACTGCTGTTGTTTGAGGTAGTCAGCCGCCGATTGCACGATGCGCAAGGCGGTTGGATCCATGGTGTGCGGCGGCGACGGCGCAGCCACGCTCGGGGCCGCACCCCCGATGACTACGACACCAATGAATAACGCCAACCATGTACGCGGTGCGCTCACTGCGATGCTCCTTCAAGCAAGGGAAACTCTCGTAGAGTGGGTGAGAGGGTGCGCTACCGCGTCCGCATGCCCCTGCCTGCTTCAGAGCGGCGCGCCGATTGGGTTTTCTACACTAGACGCAAGGGTCCACCGCTAGAACCGAGAACGATACCGTACACTTTTTTGGGGTGTTGGTATGTTCTTTGGGGATGAGCTCACCCGGTACGCTGGCCGGCAGGTATGGTATGCGCTGCGCTGGATTTTCGTGCTTCCGGTCGCCGTGCTCGCATGGCTTGTGCCGATGGGTATCTATCTCGGCCTCGCCTACCTGTATCTGAATGCCCTGAGCAAGCCCGGTGGGCTCATCATGGTGCCGCTCGCATTCGTCGGGCTGGCGGCGTTCATCATCATCAGCGCCGTCGCATCGGCGCTCGCCACGGCGAGCTTCATCCAGGCAGGCGCATCGATGGCGCTCTTGTGGCGCACGAATGTCGCCGTGCTCTTGTCACTGGCGGCGGTCGCCGTATTCGTCATCTTTCTCATCGTCGAAAACGCGTGGTTGCGCGGATCGGTGTTTTGGTGGTTCACGACGGTCGGCGGTATCATCGGTTGTGTGATCGGTGCAAATGCCGGCCTGCGCGATTTCCTCATCGTGCCGCAGCGGCCGCCCGCGGAGCTAGTGACCACCCAGCGCTGGCACTGACGCCCGGCTGATCTTCCCTAGGTTGTCACAAGGGTTCGGCGAGCGCCGCGCGCAGATCGCCGCGCTCGCGATCGAGCAGCTTTTGCGCTTCGGCAGTGTCGCACGCGCGCCGTATCATGACGATCGCCACCTTGGGGCGGTAGCCGCACCCTTCAAGCGCTCCCACCACCGCCTGCAGCGGTGCTCCCGTCACCACTTGGGTAACGCGCACGGCGCGTTCGCGAAGCTTGCGATTGCCGGCACGCACATCGACCATCAGGTTGTCGAAGACCTTTCCAAGCCTGACCATCACCGCCGTGCTCAGCATCGCCAACGCCATCTTCTGCGCGGCGGCCGCCTTCATGCGCGTGGAACCCGCGATCACCTCCGGCCCCGTTCGTAACACGACCGCGATGTCCGCAGCTTGGGCGAGGCGCGTGTCCGGGCTGTTCGTGAGCGCGATGGTCAGCGCGTCTCTGCTTCTCGCTTCTTCGAGCGCGCCGATCACATATGCGGCGCCGCCGCTCGCTGAAATCAGGATTGCAGCGTCGTGGCGCTCCAGCACCTGCGCGTCGCGGCGGCCCGACTCTGCGTCGTCTTCCGCTTGCTCGACTGCGCGCACGAGCGCGTCGGCGCCGCCTGCGATATGCGCCATGACGAGATCGCCCGCCGAAAAGGTCGGCTCCATCTCGGCAGCGTCGAGCATGCCGATCCGACCGCTCGTACCTGCCCCGAAATAATGAAGCGTGCCGCCGTCACGCAGGCGCGCAACGATCTGATCAACCGCTGTCGCGAGCACATCGATCTCTCGCTCCACCGCCCAGGCAGCGCGACGGTCCTCATCATTGATGCGATGCAGCAGCTCTTCCGTGCCGAGCGTGTCGAGGCCACGGCTCGAGGGATTGACGCTCTCCGTCAAGGGCAGCCGGTCATCCACGCGCCCTGCGTTGGCGTTCGCGCACAGCTCTGCCTTCGCGAGACCAAAGACAAAGGCCGCCACGATGCCGTGACGGCCCTTTTTGCGAAGACGTGCGAGTTGTGGCTTAGTGAACCGCCGCCAGTTTTACGGACGTCATGCCGAGCGCTTGCGCGACATCGTAGAACGCCTGGTTGCTGATGCGGTGATAATCGTAGTCGGCTTTCTTACCGAGGCTTGGATCGTTGTCGATGTCATCCATGACCTGAACGTGGATCTTGTGCGTGACCGCCTTGTCGAGGAGGTACTCGATCTGGAACGTGCCATCTGCTGCAGTGCCGGCTTTGACGAGCGTCGTCGCCAGCTCTTTGCCAGACAACGTCGGTGACGGCAGCTTGACGCCGGCGGCCGTCGCGATCTTCAGCGCATCGTCGACTGCGAAGTCGAACGTCTTGAGCCACATCTTGACGGCATCCGCGCCGTATTGCTTGGTGAGCTTCGCGACCTCGGCGTTGACGGTGTCTTGGCCGAGCATGCTCGTCAGGGCCGTAGCCGTGGAATACTTATCCGCTCCGCCACCAGCGGCGACAAGGGACGCCGTGACCGCAAGCGCCGGAGGGCCGTTGTAGACAGGACCGCCGAAGCGCCCCTGCATTGCCATTGAACTACTGGACATGGAATCGTCGGCGAATGCGACCGATCCCGCGGTGAGAGCAGCGCCGAGCGCGAGCGCGACGGCGACTAACTTGAGCTTCATGCAAACCTCCTGAAGTTATGCAGTGAGACGACGAGACGTTACCCGCCTTCCTAACGGATTGTCATGGCGTTCGGATTACGGCCCCTTGCCCCAAACCGAGCTCATGAGCGTGGAAAAGTTGCTTCCGGGCACGAGCTTCCCCAAAATTGCTGTGTTGTGGGCGCCGGTGGCATGCGGCAGGTTGGCGGGTTGGCCATGGAGCGCGGCGACGGCGAGCACCGCAAACGCCATTGCTTCTTTGGCATCAGGCGGCAGTCCGTAGGCGTCACTGGTCACAAATTTTGGGGGGTTCGCCTTGCCGGCAAACTCGCGCTCGAGCGCCCGCATCAGGGTCTTATTGTGGACGCCGCCGCCC
>JAFANK010000274.1 GCA_019232725.1 Vulcanimicrobiota bacterium
CTTGACCACCGCGAGGAGATCGCTGCTGCGGTCGATGCCGACTTCGGCGGAAGGTCCTGGCACGAGACGATGTTCGTCGACGTGTTCGGGGTGGTGTCGCTCATCCGTTACAGCATCGCGAACCTGCGGCGTTGGATGCGTCCGCAAAGGCGGCGCGTCGATCTTTTCTTGCAACCCGCGCGCGCCGAGGTCTGGTATCAACCCAAGGGCGTCGTCGGGATCATCGCTCCCTGGAATTATCCCGTATACCTGTCGCTTGGCCCCTTGACTGCCGCGCTTGCAGCCGGCAATCGAGCCATCGTCAAGCCGTCGGAAGCGGTGCCGGCGACAAGTGCACTCATCGCCCGCATGTTGTCGGGGGTCTTCGACGACGATCTCGTCGCGGTGGCAGCCGGAGGTCATGAGGTCGCCGCGGCGTTAAGCGCCCTGCCGCTCGACCATCTCTTCTTCACGGGGTCTGCCGCAGCTGGGCGAGCCGTGATGCGTTCAGCCGCGGAGAACCTCACGCCCGTGACGCTCGAGCTTGGGGGCAAGTCCCCACTCATCGTGAATCGCGATTATCCTATTCCCAAGGCGGTCAAGCGCCTTGTGGCCGGCAAGTTCTTCAATGCCGGTCAGACTTGCGTTGCGCCTGACTACGCCCTCGTGCACCGAGAACGCTATGAGGAGTTCGTGGCCGAGCTCGAGCGCCAGATCTCGCTCGCGTATCCTCGCGTGGTTGACAACTCGGACTTCGCGTCGATCGTCGATGAGCGGCACTACGACCGGCTGTTGGCATTGATCGCTGATGCACGCACCAAAGGCGCACGCGTGGTGGAAGTCGTGCCCACTGCCCGCCAGCCCGGCGCTAATACTCGCAAGTTAGGCCCGACGCTGGTGCTTGATGTCGATGACACTATGGCAGTCATGCGTGAAGAGATCTTCGGCCCTGTGCTTCCGATCGCCACGTACGATTCGCTCGATGCGGCGATCGCATTTGTGAACCAGCGACCGCGGCCGCTCGGCTTCTATTATTTCGATGATGACCGATCGAGGTCGCGACAGGTGCTGCAAAAGACGATGTCCGGGGGCGTATGCATCAATGAAGCTGCGCTACACGTGCTCAACGCCGATTTGCCATTTGGCGGCGTTGGAGCCAGCGGCTTCGGCGCCTATCACGCAGAAGCTGGCTTTCGCACGTTCTCCCACGCGCGTGCGGTGCTTGCTCGCGGCCGCATCAATCCCGCGGATCTGTTGGTGCCGCCGTACGGGCGGCTCTTCGAGCGCTTCTTGTCGTTGCTCGGTGTGAAGAACGAAAAAAAGAGAACCGGCCCTCGTCCTTGAGGGCCGGCTCTTTGGGCGGCTCGTGCTTAGGGTCAGCCGCCCGTTGTCGAGGAGATCCTAGCTACCGATGCACGCGTTCGAAGCGGTCTTGACCGGTGTCTGGAACGAGATGCCGAGCGTGGAGTAGCCCGTCGTCCCTGTTCCCTTGGTGGTCGTGGCCGCGTCGACGGTGGTGATGTTCTTCGTGCCCGTCTGGTTGTTGTAGATGATGCCGCTCTTGGTCAGCTCTTGCGCCAGCGTGCGCAGCTTGGCGTTGTTCGCGCCGTTGCCGCTGTAGGCGTAGAGATGATAAGACACCGCCATGATCGGATAGCCACCGCTGAGGTTGGCGTACGCGGAGGGCTTCACGAGCAGCACGCAACCAGCATGCTTTGCCGCTGGGCTCAGCGGCGCTGTGGTGGCAGCGCTGCCGGTCGCGACAACGACGACGCTATCCTTGACGACGGACGTCGTGCCGCTCAGTTTCGCCGCTGATTCCGGCAGGTTCTTGATCGGATCGAAGCCGTTGAGCAGCGCGTAGTTGATACCCGAGGCTGCGTTGCGCGACGAGTTGGCGTTGGCCGCCTCGACGTAGCCGATCGTACCGGCGTTGGCTGCGATGAAGCTGGCGACACCAGCGTTACCGGACTGGCCGCTTGCGCCGGCCGGCAGGCTCGTGACGACACACGGGCACGTGGTTCCCGTCGAGTCGAAGAACTGCTGGCTGGTCGTGATGGTGGGGGCGCCGCAGACGGCCGAGAGGTGGTTCGAGAACGAGAACGTCGTGCCGCTTCCGTCGCTTCTGTATACGAGGACGATCGCGCGCGACTTGAAGCCGAGCTGGCTCCAGTTGGTCGTCGTGCCGCGGATGATGCCGCAGACTTGGGCGTCCGTCAGATGGATCTGCGTGCTGCCCGTGTCCGGGTTGTTGTAGAAGAGCGCGACCGAGCCTGCGATTTCGGGCAGCTCGGTGGGCTCACCGCGCGTCGCGGCCTTGTTGGTCACAAACGTGCTGTACTCGGACTGTGAGAGCGGTGAGTCGCTTGCGTCCATGTCAGGATCGGTGATGGGGAAGCCAGTGCCGGTCTGCGGCGCGCCAAAGCCGTTGGTCGAGCCGGCCTTGGTTCCGAGCGGTGCACACGGGCCGTTCACGCCCGCCGTTGCGCCGGAAAGACCGTCATAGACCTTCTTGCCGAAACCGGAGCCGGTCTGGCAGTACTGGATCACCGTGTTATCACCGGAGAGCACCGACTTGTAGTATCCGAAGACCGAGCCCGCAACCGGTGTGGAGGGATTGCTCGACAACGCCGTCGCGCCTTCGTACGCGAGCGCCGGCAGCGTGGCGCCGCCTGACACGTATGTCGTGCGCAGCGTGCCATTGGTGTAGCGGTGGAAGCTGTAGGCTTGCGGCTGATACTGCACCGAGTGCACTGGATACGTCATCGTCGGATAGCGCGTGCTGTTCGCCGTTGCGCTCAGTTGCGCGCCGGCAACCGCTGCGGCCAGCGCGCTCAGCGCCAGGACCTGGGCGGTCTTCCGAGTGGAATTGATCGTCATGCTGCTTCCTTTCATGAAGCGGTGAGAGTTAGCGATAGGTGTGTGGGACTACGAACGAACGACGGAGCACGTGGCCCGAGCCGCCGCTGAT
>JAFANK010000248.1 GCA_019232725.1 Vulcanimicrobiota bacterium
CCTTGAAGCTGGGCGTCTGCGATGAGGGCGCATTGTATTCCATGTCGGCCTCATGCGACAAAAGCTTGGTGAGAATGGTCGTCTCGTCAGGGATGATCTGGTAGTCGACTTCTTTGAGCTTGGGAGCGCCGCGCCAGTAGTTGGGGTTGGCGGTCATACGGATGATGGTGCCCTTCTGCCATTCCTGGACGATGAAGGGTCCCGTGCCGACTGGCTTTGTATTAAAGGAAGCTTGGTTAATGTCGGGCATCTGCCCCAAGATGTGCTTGGGCAGGATAGGATACGGCGTCGATGACATGGTGAAGAACGTGTCGACAAACGGGGCCCAAGGCTTGACCAGATGCACAACGATCGTGTATGGGTCTTTCTCATCGATGCGAGAGATGTAATGCTCGTCATACCCCGTTCGTGTCTGGATATTGTTGCGCGGATTTGTCACGGCTTTCCAGGTGAAGATGACGTCATCGGCGGAGAACGGAGCGCCGTCCTGCCACTTCACTCCCTTGCGCAGATGGTAGGTGATCGTGAGACCGTCGCGGCTGATGCCTCCGTTCTCCAGCGTCGGCACGACCGTCGCGAGCTCGGGCACGAACTGGTTTTGATCGCTCCAATTGAACAGATAACCGGCCCAGAACATGGAAAGGTCCGCTTCGATCTGCTGATTCCCTAAGAGGGGATTCATGTTGTCCGGTTCTGAGACGCCCGCCCAGCGCAAGACGCCATGGACGGTCCATTGATTTGCCCCGCCCGGGCCCGTACTCGTGCCCACTTTGGTGCAGCCGGCGGTCAGTGCCACGAGACACACGGCAATACCGAAGGTTACCATCGTTCGTTTCATACGTCGCATCGAACACCTCGCGTCATCATCCATTATTTGTTGTAGCCCGACACCTTTCTTGTTTCAGCCCAAATCCGGGCTGACGGATTGTCTGGATGACGGTGCGGGAGGAAGGTCGTGCGAAGTCCGGGCGATGCATTCGGTTGCGGTGACATCGGCGAGGGCGGCGCCGGAGACGGCAGAGTTACGGCAGAGAGCAGGCCTTCGATGCGTGCCGTCATCTCGGCATCACCCATCGAGCCGATGACATAGCACTGCAAAAAGCCATCGGGCGTGATAAACACGTGCGCGGGGAACACCATATTATCACTGGACTTGCCTACCTCAAGCGCTCGGCAAAAGCCGCCATTCACATCCATCGCGATGGGATAGGTGATCCCAAACCTTCTTCTATAGTAGCGCACCGTGTCGTCGGCCTCTGCGAAATCAATGCCGATCACGCGCAGGCCTCGATCGAAATAGGCCCGGGAAGCCTGCACCACAAACGGTTGCTCGGCGACGCATGGCGGACACCAGGTCGCGAAAACGTTCAGCCATATCGAACACCCTGCGTATTCCGACAGCACAAAATCTGGGCCGTCGAGTGCACGCATCTTCAGTTCCAGAGGTCGGTCGTATGGCAAAGCATCGTTCTTGATACAATGGCCCGCATTCGGCACTGTGCTCATAGCAAGTGCCGCCGAGAGTCCATAGACGAACTCCGTGCGATGCATGTCCCCTGGTGCTCACTCGTGGGCAAGCGAGTAAGCCGACGGTCAGAATTGAACTGACGACCCGCGGTTTACGAAACCGCTGCTCTACCTCTGAGCTACGTCGGCGTATTGGTTGTGAAGTCTTATGTTATAAGGTTCGGTCTTGTTGGATCGAGTCTTGACAGGCGTCGATTCGGATAACGTGGTCACGAAATGGTCACAAGTGGCGTCAGAATCGATCCCTATTCGGGTTCTCATGGCCTTGGTTACCCGCCTGCCAGTGCTTGCTGCAAAGCTCGCGCTGCCGTATCCTCGGCGGACGGAACCTGATGACCGTAGACCCGCATGAGCATTGTCGTGTCGTGGCCTAGAATGGCCGCGAGAGTTGGGATTGGAACGCCTGCTCGGAGCGCGAGGCTTGCGAACGTATGTCGGAGGGTGTGGATATGAACATCGGCACCCAAGCCGGCACGCTTGGCGATTCCTCGGAACAGTGTCGCCTGGCTGTCGAGCTTCCACGGCCGCCCGACCTCGTCACTAAAGACAAATCCCTGGTCCTCATAGAGTGGGCCTTTGCCTAACCGTACTTCAGCCTGAGACGCCTTATGAGCACGAAGTGTCGAGACTGCAGCCGCTGGTAGTATAACGGTGCGGCGGGAACGCTCCCGCTTTGGTTCAGCCAACGTTCCATCGTCGCCAAGTGTGTGTGCAATGGTTGCTCGACCCAATTTGTTGAGATCCCGCGCACGCCAGATCCGTTGACGGAATAGCCACGCACACCGTCATTAGACGTCCCGAGGTTGACGCGTCTGTGCCTTTGACGCCCGCGGCGTTATTTGACGCGGTGTTGTTTAGTTTCGTGTATCCAACAATGCCACTTTGAATCGTCGATATTCCCGTGATAGTGTGACCGGCCGAGGTAGCGTAGATGGCATTTCCTTTGGTAGTCGAGGCATCGAGCACCCTAAGTACAATGCCTGCCGCTGACGAGGCGGCATAAACGGCGTACCCGCTTGAGGTCGACGTAGTGATGGCGTTGCCCGTGCCGCTATTTGTCACCGATAGAAGAGTGGAGGCTGTGGATCCACTCACTGTCACGGGCGGCGGTAGCGCTGTTGCCGCCACGGTAATGACGGGGAGCAAAACAAGCAGTGATCCGAAGATCAATGATCTCTTGATTCTGGACCGATTCATGACACAACGTCCTCGCTTGAAGCGGCTTAGGAAATAGAGTACTCACCGAGACTTAAGAGCTCGGCGAGCGCTGCGGAAAGAAGGCTTGCCTCATGGCTAAGGCACCTCGCAAAAGACCGACGATGGTTTGGGCGCAAGTGGCGATTTGACCCCGCGAACATATGAGCGAGTTCGTGACCTAGCAATCGACACTGAGAGAGGCGTCGTACTGCAGCACTGAATATAGTTCACTTATGAAGGTACCGACGACACTTACAATCTTGTATACATTATTTCTGGTTTCTTGCTCTAATTCGCAACCCAGCCAAACGTCGGCAACCGAAACGCCGTCGATTGTTTCGTCATATAGTTGGGCAAGGCTTCACGCAGGGATGAAAGTTTACGCAGGCGATGATGGGGGTGCGACCCTTACGGTTTGCCCAACGCTCGTGGAGTATCACGCACTTGCCGACCTTCCGGGTGTACTGAGTCAACCTGGGGACGTCGGTTCGTGTACAAGGGTAAAGCGTGGTACCGCAGCCATAGTCGATAAAATCGTGCCTGGTAAAAAAAGCGAACTCGAGGGCGCTCCGTACATCTGGCTTCGTGCCTTGGACAGTTCCTGGTCCGGTTATACGATCATACTTAGATTGCAGCCGGCAATCCCAGCGGGAACGTTACTGATCGCACGTCAAGGCGAAAATGAACCCCCTAAGTTAGCGCCCAGACAACGCTCGGATCTTGCTGTGGGATCCAATCTAAGCGGTGGCGTGAAAGTGAAGGTACTTCGTTACGACCCCACGTCCGACAGCCGCAAGCTCTACTTTATTGTTTTAAGCGGTGACGACGCTGGGCAAAGTGGATGGACCTTCTCTAGCGACTGGCAAACGGAGGATGGGGAAAACGCTGACTTTATAGATTGGCAAGGGGCCTCGCCCTAGCAACATCGTCGCTCGCCAACGGGTTTGTACTCAAAGCTTTGTTCAAAAGAATTTTTGATTTGCGCCTGAACGGACTAAGTACGCCATTCGCCCTCCCAGGGGCCGGGGTGGGGTTCTATCCCCGATCAGA
>JAFANK010000252.1 GCA_019232725.1 Vulcanimicrobiota bacterium
TGCCGCGTCGACTACAGGAAGATACACGTGCGCGACGCAGGTGGCGGACGTTTCAGCTGACACGCTGTGCAGCACTTTTGCCTGCCAAGCGACAAGGTTTGTGCCGTCGGTGAGCAACGCGAATCGGAACATCATCTACCGGACTTCTACAGCGCTAGCCTGGCTAGGCATAGGAGTATTAACGACGCTCAAAAGTATCCACATTTGTCTAACAGTGTCATGTGGATATGTGGATAAGCCCGCGTGCCGTTAATATGCTGTTAATCGCCGAACAGCCGGCCTCATCTAGAGCAGGCCCAAAGGAGCTGTCCCGCATTCGCATAGCCACTACCCCTTGCATCTAGCTTTCTTTGCCTTTATTTGATGGATTCCTAACTAGGCGTGATGCGTAGCGTGTATGCTCGCTATCGGCTACTCGGCGGCTCTGCACGGCATAGACGCGTATCCTGTTCGTGTTGAGGTCGTCGGCGTTCCGACGACAGACACTGGTATTCACATCGTCGGCTTAGCGGACCGTGCGATCCAAGAGTCGAGAGAACGTGTCAATGCAGCCGTGCGGTCGTGCGGTTTTCTTTTTCCGACGTATCGCGTCGTCGTGAACCTGGCGCCCGCCAACCGGCGCAAGGAGGGCGCAGTATTCGATCTTGCGCTGGCGCTGACGATCTTGGCAATGGACCAGCAGCTCGATGGCTCACGACTGAGCGAGTTTGTCTGTTTGGGCGAACTCGCGCTCGATGGGGCCGTCATGCCAGTCGGCGGTGTGTTGCCGGCCGCTTTAGGTGTCAAGCGCGCTGGGTTCACACGATTGCTCGTACCAGCCGCCAATGCACGCGAGGCCGCCCTCGTCGATGGTCTTACGCTGTATCCCGTACGCACCTTGCAGCAGGCCGTTCAAGTCATACTTGGCCTGAGCGACATCGGTGTCGCCAGCGAAGGCATCGCCGACTCAGTGTCAAGCGATCACATGCGCTATGCTGAAGATCTCGAAGATGTGTGTGGGCAAGAGCGCGTACGGCGCGCCATGGAAGTGTCGGCCGCTGGCGGCCACAACATATTGATGATCGGCGCTCCGGGAAGCGGCAAAACGATGCTGGCGCGACGAGTGCCGTCGATATTGCCGTCGCTCACGCGCAGTGAAGCGCTCGAGGTGACCAAACTGTACAGCGTCAGCGGCCTTTTGCGCCAAACCTCGCGACTTGTGACGACGCGGCCGTTTCGCGCACCGCACCATACGGTGAGTGCAACTGCACTCGTCGGTGGCGGTGCAACGCCGCGACCGGGTGAGGTTTCGCTGGCCCATTTCGGCGTCTTGTTCCTTGACGAGTTGGCGGAGTTTCCCCGGGCAGCACTGGAAGTGTTGCGCCAGCCGCTCGAGGATTGCTGCGTCACGGTATGCCGAACATCGGCAACCGTGATCTATCCGGCCGACTTCATGCTCGTGGCGAGCATGAATCCGTGTCCCTGCGGGTACAGCGGCGATCGCCAGCGCGGATGTACCTGTTCACCCCACGCGATTCGCAAATACCTTTCCAAGCTCTCGGGACCTTTGCTGGATCGCATCGACATTCATATTGAGGTGCCACGGCTGCACCATGACGAGCTTGCAAACGGCAAGCGTTCTGAATCTTCATCCTCCGTGCGAGCACGCGTTGAACGCGCCCGGGAAGTCCAGCGGCGGCGTCTTGGCGGCGAGGGGTGTAATGCACGTATCCCTGCTAAGCGGCTCCGCGAACTTTGCCGCCTGGACGATGCCGGTCGATTTTTGCTCACCGGTGCGATGGCAAAGCTGCAATTGTCCGCGCGCGCCCACGACCGTATTCTTCGCGTCGCCCGCACGATAGCAGATCTTGCCGGCGCTCAAGGCGTCGGCACTCCTCATATCGCGGAAGCCATTGCATATCGCAGTCTGGATCGATCTCTGCTGGCAGTCTGACAGCTGTCGGCCAAGATACCACGGAGCGGCCGGGAAACCACAGGACTGCAAAGTAACTGCTTTCTATTTGTCGCTGTATGGGTATAATGGCGTCTAGGCGCGCTAACTTTTCATTGTAGGAGTCATGAGAATGGATTTGACCAAAAGCTTCCCTCGCAGTCCCAAAGAGAAACTTGCCGGCGTTGTCATGCTGCCCCGAACGATCGACAAAGCGCGGGCTTCGAAAGCCGGTAAGCTCGGGGAGTACCACTACGACTGTCCCCTCGACAAGGAGGTCTTTACATTTCTGGGCGTCGATCAGGCTGAGTTCGCGAAGAAGGCGGACGAATTGGACGATCGCCAATTGGAACAGTGGGTCCGCCAAGATTTCCTTTCCGGCAAGACGCAATCGGATATCGAGAATTTCAACGCGGAGTTTCTTGCTGACGCCCCGGCGCCTGGCTCAGAAAGCGAGCAGCGATTTTTGAACCTGCGCAACCGCATTGACGCGAGCCGAACCGACGTGACCACTTGGCCCGGGCTACTCGATTTGGAAGAAGGCCGAAGCCCGCGACCAGTAAGAGCCTGACCTTTTAAGGGCGGCCGCCGCGGCCGTCTGCATTGGCCTGGACACATGATAGCTCGAGCGTGATGACGCTATGAGCTATCGTGCGTTATTGGCTTGTCACGTTGGATTCCCAGCGGCTGCGGACCACGTTCTCGCAGCGGCATTGGCAGCAAATTAGCGCCGCACTCTTAGCCGCTGCACATCAGGCGCGCGTTCACGTGCTGGCGTCATGTCTTGTACAGCACGGACCTCGTGTGATTGTGCGGTCTGCTACACGGAGCCGTCTGCGCGTGTTCGCTCGGCGTGCAGTTGCGTTACTCGCCGCTCAGCGTGTCGCTCTCGCATGGCGCACTGCCATCAATGTCTGCTGCTTAAATCCAAAGAGCGTCGCATCCCACGTGCAGCAGTTCGCGGCTTGGCAGAACGTGCATCTGAAAGGCGAAGGTACTATGCGTCGCGTCAAACCCGGTTCAACAGCCGCAGTCCGCGCTGCGGCACGCTTTTTGAAGATCATCATCGCGTTTAACGGTGCGCTTCTTGGCAGCGACGAATCTGCCGCGCGCCTCAGACGCTACGCCACAAATCATGAGCTGCCGGACGATGACCGCTTGGCATTCTCTCGCT
>JAFANK010000288.1 GCA_019232725.1 Vulcanimicrobiota bacterium
TGGGCGATGCCACGCTCGTACGGCGACGGCGTGTTGCTCGTCGGTGATTCAGCCGGCACGCTCAACCCGTTACGCCTCAAAGGCATTCATCTGGCCATCAAATCGGGCATGCTCGCAGCGGAGACCTGTTACGAGGCCATCACCGCGAGCTCTTGCGGCGCGACGCAGCTCGCCGGCTATGAGCGCGCACTAGAGTCATCGTGGGTACGCTCGGAGCTCTATGGCGCTCGCAATTTCCATCAAGGCTTTGACCGCGGGCGGCTTGCCGGTCTTGTGAACGCAGCGCTGGGCTTTGTGACAGGCGGCCGCGGCTTTGGGATTCACGATCGACTAGCGGGCCACGAAGGCTATGCGCGGATGGAGAAGCTTGTCGATTACTTCGGCCGCAATGTTCCTGGTTTTGAGCGTCCGCGCTATGACGGCAAGCTCACCTTCACAAAACTCGATGACGTGTTCCGCAGCGGCACCAAACATGACGAGAATAGCCCGTGCCATTTGCACGTAGCAGATACGGACATCTGCGCAACGCGGTGCGCTGCCGAATTTGGCAACCCCTGTGAACACTTCTGCCCGGCGAATGTGTACGAAATGATTCCAGCCGCTGTGGAGAGCGCGAAGATCGAAAAGAATGGCTTTGCGGATTCCGGCAAGCGTCTGCAGATCAATTTTGCCAACTGCGTCCACTGCAAGACATGCGACATCATGGATCCGTATCAGATCATCGACTGGGTTCCGCCCGAAGGCGGTGGCGGTCCCGTCTACACGGGATTGTAATCAAGTACACCGCCCTCCAGCCGTGCCTACCGCGCATGTGCTTCGATGTATTGATCCCCGTCGCCGAGCAACATCACTTTGTCGGTGACGAGATAGGAGCGGGCTGCAGTCACCGGCACGATCTGGCCATTTTGGATGCGATAGAGTGGACCTGAACCTGCGCTATCGTCTGTCGCCCAAAAGTAGCCCGCGAATCGACCAACGCAGCTGATCGGAAAGTATTGGCTGTAGCGCCAGATCCCAAACGTTGCTGTTTGCCAAGCACGCCAGGTCAGTATAGGGTGCCATGTGTTGTCTGGAAATAAGCCATACAGCGCTACGCTGCTTTTAGGGCTGCCCTCTTTGCATAGCGGATATGGCAAGGTCGACCGTTTTAGCCGGTGCGGCACCGCGCGAGCGTCCACGACTTTGCCGCCCGGCAGAATGACCCACGACAGCATCTCGCCTGTGAACTGCTGCATTCCGGTGACGCTCGGAAAAGCAGCCTGGGGCTCATTGAGCTTCAGTTCGTAATACGGCTGTTGAGGTATTCGAAACGGGCGGAGAACGCCGCCGGCCAAGCGCCCCAGATATTCCAGTGGATGTGAAGAGTCGGTTTTCGGCCAGTACGTTATCCACAGTTCACCGTGGGATGTCAGCGTCACGGTATCGGCGTACCAGTTCGGCCGAAAGCGAAGCCAGTGTACTCCTTGCGGCATCGCGACATCGTCAAACGGCGGCATGCACTGCATGAGCGCACGCACTCTTGCCATGTGGCTATTGAAGTCGACCGGGAAATCGTAGGCGCTGGGCTCGGCGTTCACCGTCACATCGCCGTTTGCCGAAGGCATCGCACAAGGAACGAATGGCGATTTGTTGGCCGCGATCGACGTAGTATTTTGTTTGCAGGATTCGAAAACGAGGGATGGGGCGCAGACGAGCGCAGCGATCAGAACTACTCTCAACCTGACTCGCATACATCGAACACCTCGAGTTGCGATGTTCGACGATGGAATTAGGAAGTCTGTTTCAGCGCGTTAGGAATGTCTGTTCGAAGAGTGCATTGACCCACCCGAAACGCGGGCGCGTATAGCGCCGTGGGTCGTTCACATCAAACGATTCATGCAAAAGACCGTCACCAGCGTTGGACAGTGCAAGCTCGCTGATGACACGCTGTTGCTCGTGGTGATCGCGTGCCGTGCGATACTCCATGATGAGGCTCATCGGCCAGACGTAGTTCGAAGGCGTGTGCAAGCTGCCGACGCCGGATGCGAACCGCCCGCGATAGTAATACGGATTGCCGGGACTGAGCACGTAGGCGCGGGTAGCCGCGTATGCTCTGGCATTATACGCATAGCCTAGGAGGGGAATGGAGAGCAGGCTCGGGACGTTGGCGTCGTCCATGAATTTCGCACGTCCGAGCCCATCGATCTCATAGGCGTAGATGCGCCCGTGATGCGTAGCGAACACAGCACGGCTCTCGATCGCTTGCTCGATGCGCTCCGCAGCGATGGCTGCTTTGTGCGCGCTCGATTCGTCATGGTAGACGTTCGAGAACAGCAGTGCCATCTCGCGCAGCGTGGTCGCCGCGAACATGTTCTCGGGGATGTTGTAATTGAAGGTCTGTGGGTCGTCGCTTGGACGATAGGCGCTCCACACAAGCCCAATCCCGTCATTGATCGCGCGCTCGTTTTGGTGGTAGCGCGAACGGTGCGTGTGCTGCTGCTCGATCAGCATCGTGTGCAGGATGATGTGCAGCTCGCCGTACATCCGGTGGTCGTAGACCGACGTGTCACCAGTGGCGTGCACGTATTGTTCGGCAAGCCGGACAGGATAGCACAACGAGTCGAGCTCGAACTTGCGCTCGGCGACCTGATAGTCGCGGTGAAATGCGTTGGCGTACGGGTCGATCGCGATGAGCCTCTCTTGGCGAAAGATCACGCCGCGCACGAGCGCCTGCTGGCTGAGCCGCGACATCGCCTGCACGCTCGAATCGCGCAGCCACATGGCATCGATGTCGCCGGTGCTCACATATGTCGTACGGTCGTCCGCGCGGAAGAACAGCTCGGCGTTGACTTGTCCCGCCCGCGCATAGATGGCGGCGATGTTGGCCGCGCTGCCTTTGGATGCGACCGCGATGAGGATCAGGAGAGAGATGATGACGCACATCAGCGGTGTCGGTGAGCGGTGCGCGGCGGGCATCGGAGTTGCCGCCGAAGAATCGGGTTGTTGCTTGCTCAGACCGCTACGCTTCACGTCTTTGTTATCGTCTAGCTCCGGCCATTAGTTAAAGCCCACTCACGCGGGCCACACGTCGACGACCGGCGAGTCTTCCGCGACGCCTACGTGGGCGATCGCCGCGCCGGGGTAAGCGAGCAACCCGTCCTCGATGCCGATGACCCAGCACTCGGTCTCAACCTTGATAGTGCCGTCACCGACCGGCCGGCCCCAGATGTCGCGCAAATCCGCCATCACATCGCCGGCCTTCATCGCTGCGCCGGGTTCGACTCGATAATCCAAGATACCGGCTAGTGGGGGATAGGGCCCGTCTTCCCTTCGCAGGCGACGTTTCGTCGGCGGCATTGGTAACTCGGGCATGGCCTCACGCTCGCCTGAAAGCATACCTGCCCAGCGCAGCAAGTTGCGCAGTCCGATCACCGCGGCTTGTACGTTTCGCTCGTCGACGACCGTGTGCGGACCAAGCTCGACCGTGAACGCGGGCAAGCGCAGTTCTTGCAATGCCGCGCCAGTTGTCGAGCGATGCAACTCCTTGGCGATGTAGCCTCCGACACGATACTCCATGACGGCAGCAAAGCCGAATGCCTCGACCATGGCATCAAGCCGCTCAGAGAGCGCCATCGCATCCGCCTTTTCCGATTCTTTCTTATACAGCACGCGATCGCGGATCGAGAATGGGACCGATAGCATGGATGCCGTGTGCAGATCGACGTAGAAATCGGCAGACTGGCGGATGGTTTCGAGCAGCGCAGCCGTCAACCGTTCGTAGACCGATGGCTCTTTATGCTCGCCCGTCTCTTTTCGCATCCCCGGGAACGTACGGTTCGGATCGCGATCGTCATAGTATGGATGGCGACGATTGGTGCGCAGCCCCGCAGGATTGAGCGTGGGCATCGCAACGATCGTTCCACGCAGAGCAGCGCTAAGTTCAGAGGTGAGCAGCCGGTGGATGACCGGGATGCCACAGACTTCGTTGCCGTGGATATTCGCCGTCAGCCAAAAGACCGGGCCATCTTCATTGCCTTGCGCGATGATGACCGGCAGCGCATCGGTGCCGCCCGTGGGCAGCGCCGGCCCGTCAAACGAGCCATAACTGAGCGCTCCGGGTACCGCGTCGCAGGTCCCGACTCGAAGAGCCGTACGGGGCAAGATCTACCTCCTTGTTAGGGACCGATCCAGCGAACCACCGCGACCTGTTCATCGTCGATCTCGACGCTCACCACACCGGACGGGAACCGGATCTTCGTCGGCTCACCGTCGCGGAGCCGTACCGTGAGTTGCGAGCGTTCGACTCGCTCGCCTTGGCGCGAGGTCTCGCGTAAGACGAGTGTATTGCCTTCGACACCCATATAATCGTAGACGACGCTTTCGACAAACGGTGTCGACAGCCGCGATGTCGTGCTGTCGAGGGTGCTGTCCGCGCGAGCGTTCTCACGTTCCTGCTGCAGGCGCACATCGATGTGCACTTCTGCGAAGAGGCGATCGCCAAGCGTCGCGCGATGCGCGCCCGTTTTGGGAAATGCGAGTGTTGGTTCCCAGCGCGTTGAGCTGCGGCCGCTGGTGGCAACTGGTTCTTGCTGGCCGGCGTCGGTCGTCCAGCGTCTCGATCTCGGCACGTGTTTCAAGCCCCCTGCCTATGCACGCGAACCTCTGTGTTCTCCATCCGCGCGCAAGGGTGTGCTCCTATCATCGGCATAGGTGAGCCGTGACGGAGACCGTTTTTGCCGATGCAGCCCTCGTCCCTGCGTTTAGCTGAGTTCCGCTGCCGTGGTCGGTTCTTTTGGTGCCCCTTCAGCATCGAGAACTGTCTGATCTTGAAGGCCAAGAAATGCGAATCTCTTGCCACAACGATGGGGGAGGCAGTCGGTCATTTTTCAGAAGCCGATGCTGAAGTCTTTGACTTGGGGGAAGAAGCAGTCCGCATTGGTTGATAGCGGCACCATCCGGATGCGGACGTTCCAGGTTTGGTTTGGGTAGATTCGTGCAGTGGGATAGCAACCAGCCTGCTTGCGTCTAGGCGCCGTCGAAACGACCGCATATTGCCCTGGTAGCACACCTAGAAAGGCAAAGAAGCCATCCTCGCCTGTGGACCGCCTGTCAACTGGCGTCAGAGTTACCAGATGCCCGTTAACCTCTCCAGAGCTAGAGACGACACATATCGGAGTCGTGAAAAAATCTCTTGGAGAGGCGACACATCCCTCGGTTACGGATAAACTGCCTTCGGAAGGGTAGACATAAACGGTTGCGTTTTGAAGCGGAATGCCGTCTTCATTGTAAACGTAACCCGTTATTGTTGCGCTCACGTCGTCCGCTTTGCTCGGAGAAGCGATCAAAAGCGAACTGACCAACAATAATGTAGGTAGACCAAGCCCGATTAGGACGCGCTTGTGTCTCATGGCCGCATACGTTCGACGATACGAGAGACCAACCTTGACAGGCCGCTGCGGGGCACTAGGTGATCGGCTTGTTGATGGATTCGTGGCTACGCAAGGAGGCGTCCGCGCAGCGTCGGCATAGACCTTCGTATGCTCCCCTCGTCGCTTTTGACCCGCACCTTTAGCGCGCTCAGGCATCGCAATTACCGGCTCTACCTTAGCGGTCAAATCTTCTCGCTCATAGGAACGTGGATGCAGATCGTGGCCGTCGGGTGGCTCGTGCTACGTATCACGAACTCACCGCTGCTCCTCGGTCTCGTCACAGCCATGGAAACGCTGCCTTCGCTCTTCTTCTCGCTCGTCGCAGGCGGAATAGCGGATCTCTTCGACAAGCGACGGATCGCCATCGTCACGCAATCACTCGCAGCAGTGCAGGCGCTCGCATTGGGTGTGCTCGTTGCGACGAACCACGCCAGCTTCTGGAATATCTTCGCTCTTGCCCTGTTTGCTGGGCTCATCAATGCGTTCGATCTTCCTGTGCGGCAATCGCTTGTCTTTGACATCGTCGGAGCCGAAGATCTGCTGAACGCTTCAGCTCTCAACTCGACCGTCTTCAACATCGCTCGTATTATTGGGCCTGCGATAGCTGCCATTATTATTGAGAGCAAAGGCGAGGCGGCAAACTTTTTCGCGAACGCAGCCTCCTACGTGTTCGTGGTTGCCGCGCTGACCGCGATGAGGACAGAACCCGTCGAAGTTCGAAGCGACGCGCACCTCGTGCTGATGCGCCACTCGCTCGACGGTATCACCTATGTGATGCGTCACCCGCTTCTGTCGCGACTATTCATTGCGCTGATCGTGTTTAGTGTTTTTGGATTTAACTATGTTCTGCTTATGCCCGTCTTTGTTAAGTACGAGCTTCATCGGACTGCGGGTGCCCTTGGATTGCTGTTGAGCAGCTTGGGTGTGGGAGCACTGATTGGCTCATTGACACTTGCTAGTCGCGGACGATCTCGCTTTGCGAGCCTGAGCGCAATGTCGTTCATCTTTCCAGCTTCTATAATCGCGTTTTCGTTAGCCAAGAACATCGTCGCCGCGGTGCCGCTTGTCGCTTTCCTGGGATTTGCGATGGTTCAATTCGTAGTCCGTTTCACGACGTTCTTGCAGACCGAGGCTGGCGACGATATGCGCGGACGTGTCCTCGGCCTTTACAACACGTTGCTGATGGGTCTGTCACCCTTAGGGTCGTTGCAGGCTGGAGCACTGGCCGAGCGATTCGGTGCGTCGTGGGCGCTTGCCATCGGTGCTGATGTCTGTCTTTTGGCATCGCTCTGGCTGTGGATCACTCGCGGCGCGACGCAGCAGCAGGCCGTAACTAACCCCGCACAAAGCCTCGTGGCGAAGTAGTAGATGAACGTTCGTCGCAGCACAAGCGCACCGATCGTGGTCGTCGCCGACCCGCTTGCGCAAGTCGGCATCCGTGTGTTGCGTGATGGTGGGCTTGACGTGCGCGAAGCAAATGGGTTGCCGCAGGCCGAACTCGAGCAGCTCCTCTCAAGCGCAAGCGCGCTTATCGTCCGCAGCAAGACTAAGGTGACCGGCGCGATGCTTGACGCGTCGCCGGCGTTGCGGGTCGTCGGGCGCGCTGGTGTCGGTGTTGACACGATCGATGTAGAGGCGGCGACGCGCGCCGGCATCGTCGTGCTCAACACGCCCGATGCGAGCACGCTGGCCACGGCCGAGCATACCATGGCGCTCATGCTCGCGATGTGCCGGCAGGTTCGCGAAGGACAAGAGCGCATCGCCGAGCGCCGCTGGAGCGCGCAAGGCCTTGCCGGCGTCGAACTCGCCGGTAAAACGCTCGGTGTTGTGGGGCTCGGCCGCATTGGCGCGGCGGTCGCCGCCCGGGCGCGAGGCTTTAACATGACCGCCCTCGCGCATGACGCGGTGATCAGTGAGGCACGGGCGCAAGCCTTGGGTGTGAAGCTCGTCACGCTCGATGAGCTGCTGGAAAGCGCCGACTTTCTCACGCTGCACACGCCGCTCACACCGCAGACGACTGGATTCATCGGCGCAGCGCAGTTGGCGCGCATGAAACGTGGCGCTCGCATCATCAACTGCGCGCGTGGCGGTCTGATCGACGAGGCGGCGCTCTTGGCGGCGCTCGAATCCGGCCACATCGCTGGAGCCGCACTCGATGTGGTAGCCGACGAGCCGCCGCAACCGGGAGCGCCGAGCTGGGCACTGCTCACGCATCCACATGTCGTCGCAACGCCGCACTTGGCTGGTTCAACGCTCGAATCGCAGGATCGCATCGCAGAGGACTTGGCGCGCGATGTCGTAGCGGTGTTGCGCGGGCGGCCACCCTCGGGCGCAGTCAACGCTCCGGTGAAAGCGCCACCGGAAGTCCGTCCGTTCGTCGAGCTCGCACACCGCCTTGGAGCCCTCTTGCCGCAACTCAGGCGCGATGAGCAGCTCTCGCGGTTTGAGATCTTGCTCGAAGGCGAGCTCGGCAAGTATGACGGCCTGCCCTTTTCAGTCGCGTTCCTCGTCGGGCTGCTGCCTCAGCTGACCGACGAACGTATCTCGGCTGTTAACGCGTTGGATGTCGCCAAGCGCATGGGCATCAGTGTGGAAACGCTTAGCGCGTCTTGCGAACGCGGCTTTGCCAAAGCGCTGTCCGTGCGTGCCCATCACGCCTCGCCTGCGGGCACAATCGTTCACGGCGAGCAGCTGCGCGTGGTGGAGATCGACGGCTTCGAGGTCGACGTGGTTCCCGCAGGTCACCTGCTCTTGACCCGTCATCGCGACGTCCCCGGCATCGTCGGTAAAGTCGGCACGCTGCTCGGTGAGGCGAACATCAACATCTCCAACATGCAGGTCGCCCGTGGCGAGCACGGAGATGCGATCATGCTCTTGGGCATCGACCGGGGACCCGATCCACTGCTGCTCAAGCGCTTGCGAGAGGTGGCTGATGTTGGCCATGTCACGAGCATCGAGCTGTGAGACTGCTCCTCGTGCGGCACGGCGAAAGCACGTGGAATCTTGAAGGCCGCTACCAAGGCAGGATGGATCCGCCGCTTTCGGGCCGCGGCCAAGCCCAAGCACGATCGCTCGCGGATCGCTTGGCAGCGGAACAGAAAAGCGAGCCCGTGGAGCGGCGCCTGGCATCTATCATCTCAAGTCCACTTACCCGTGCGCGCGAGACGGCGCGCTATTGCGCGACCGCTTTAGATCTGGACTTGTGCCTTGATGAAAATCTGACGGAGATCTCTCATGGTGAGTGGGAAGGTCTCGTGCGCGGCGAGGTGGCCAGCCGCTGGCCTGAGATGCTCGCCCAATGGCGTACCTCTCCATATCTCGTTCGGTTTCCGGGGGGCGAGATGCTCGAAGAAGTCGAGCTGCGCATGCTCTCCTTTCTCAACCAGTTGCGCTCGACCACGGGTGCGATGTTGGCTGTCACGCACGACGTCATCGTGCGGATCGCGATCCTACGGGCGACCGGCAAAGAGCTCTCAGCTTTCAATGAGGTGGTGGTCGACAACGCAGCCATCACCGAGTTCGAGACAAGCGGAACGGCGCTGACGCTGACGCGCCGCAACGACACCAAACACCTGGGTTCACTGCGCAGCGATACGCGCGCTCAGGCGCTCTAGCTGCTAGACCGCCGCGGTGACGTTGTGTTCGACGGAATTCAAAAGCCGCTCGATGCGGTCAAGCCCCTCGCGCAGCTTCTCCATCGATGTCGCATAGGAGATCCTGACATGCTCGGGCGAGCCGAAGCTCGAGCCGGGGACGATCGCCACGCGCGCCTGCTCCAAAATGGCAAGGCATAGCTCGTCGGCGTTGGTCACCGAGCGTCCGCCAATCGTTCGTCCGAACAGCTTCGACACGTTTGGGAACACATAGAATGCGCCCGCCGGTACGACTTCAAGGTCAAAACCAGGAATCGAACGCATGCGCTCCACGGCCATCGTGCGGCGGGCGTTGAACGCGGCCGCCATCTCTTTAATGAAGCTGCGGTCACCGCGCAACCCGGCGAGCGCAGCCTTTTGCGTGATCGACGAGGGGCCCGAGGTCGAGTGGCTTTGCAGCTCCACCATCGCTTTGGCGAACGCTTTTGGCGAGGCCGTGTATCCTAACCGCCATCCCGTCATCGCATACGCCTTGGAGAAACCGTTCACGGTGATCGTCCGCTCGCGTACCTGCTGCCCAAGCGCAGCCATGCTCGCGACCTCATGGCCGTCATACGTCAGGCGTTCATAGATCTCGTCGCTCACGATGATGAG
>JAFANK010000014.1 GCA_019232725.1 Vulcanimicrobiota bacterium
GCGCTCAAACGTGAATCGGTGCAAGGCGATCTGCCGCATGACCTCGACCATGACGGGGATCTTGATCGTGCTGGCGGCAGGGAGGTTCACGTCGCCGTTGATGGAGACGGTATAGCCATGATTGAGGTCGAGCACGGAGATCGCAACCATCCCGGGTGCGCGGTTTGCCAACCGTGCCAGTTTTGGCGCGAGGCTGCTTAAGGCGTCATGCTCGGCGAAGGCGACGACACGCGGCGCGGCCAGCGCTGGGGCGACCGGCGAGTGGCCGGCGAGCAGCAGTGTGATAACGGCAACAATACGAGCAAGAAAACGCATGGTATGCACGACTCGCGCCTTCTTGATATCGGCGCGAGGCGACCGGGTCTTAGTGCTGCGCCCTGATTTACTTGGACGATGGGGTCGGGGACACGAAAATGATCGGCACGCTCGGGCCGACGGTCGGGGACGGACGCGGTGAAGGCGATGGAAGCGTCTGCTTCAGCGCCTGGTGTATCTGGCTGTGGACCGCAGCGCCGGTCAAGATGTCGATGCGGGTGATGTACATGGCGCCGATCGTCACGCCGTAACCATAATAGTAATCCCAGCCGTACGGCATGTTGACGTGCACGCGCACCAAGGTCCCCACCTTGAGATCGGAAGCGGGGTAGTGCTTCGTGCCGTCCGCACTCGTGACCGGTGTACCGGGCGCGATGATGAAGAGCAACGAGCGGCGGTTGTAGGAGCTGTAGACTTCCATCTGCGTGTGATTGGCAGCGAAGCCCTTGATGTTGCCAACCCACATGCCTTCAAAGTTAAATGAGAGAGCTGGTCGCGACGCAGTGTCGATAGCAATCGCGGTCAACACGCACGCGATGACAATCCGGACCATCAACTGCGTCTTCACCGGCCGATGCTTGGCGACAACTTCCGGCATCGCCTCTCTCGCCACAGGACAGGGCGACGTCAGCACGTCGACGAAACGAGGGCGGCGCCACAAGGCGGCCTGCGGCTCACCGCTTACTAAAAGAGCGGCTCGCCTTTTTCATGCGAGGTCTGAAAGCACGCGCAGCGCAACCATCATCGGGGTCCCGCTCGAACTCGGAGCGAGCCGTCGAGGCGCGCGGCTTGGGCCGCACGTGCTTCGCACCGCCGGTCTGCGACAACAACTTGAAAATCTCGGGTACACAGTGGCAGATGCGGGCGACGTTGCGGTTCCAGTGGACGAGAGCGAACCGCCGGGAGGTCCCGGTCACCCAAAACACGTGCCGCCGGTCGTCGCCGCGAATCGAGCCATCGCAGATGCGGTGGAAGCCGCCATGCGCGCCGAATCGTATCCCGTGGTCATCGGCGGCGATCACTCGATGGCCATCGGCGTCATCGCCGGCGTTGCGCGCGTGAAGGGCGTCCAGGGCGTCATCTGGATCGATGCACACGCCGATCTCAACACGCCAGAGGGTAGCCCGACTGGCAACCTGCATGGAATGTCCATGGCGGCGGCGCTCGGGCTCATGAGCGATGTCTTTCCGCCAGCAGAATTCCCAACACCCGCGGCTGCATTCGATCGCTTGGTGTTCATCGGCTTGCGCGACGTCGATCCAACCGAGCGCGCCGTGATTCACGAGCACGGAATCAAGTGCTTCACGATGACGGATGTCGACCGGCTCGGCATGGGAGACGTTGTCGAACAGGCAATCACCATCGCTGGGCGCGGACCCGGCAGCGTGCACATCAGCTTCGACATCGACTGCTTGGACCCGTCATTCGCACCTGGCACAGGCACGCCCGTGCCCGGCGGCATCACCTATCGCGAGGCGCACCTTGCGATGGAACTCATCGCGGAGAGCGGCGTCGCAAACTCGCTCGAGTTGTCGGAAGTCAACCCGCTGCTCGATGAGCATGACCGGACAGCCGCAATCGCCAACGAGCTTATCTGCTCGGCACTCGGCAAGCGGATCCTCTAACAACGGAGGCGGTGGGCACGCACGACGCTGGCGTTATCATAGCCATTGTGCTCGCGATTGCGTTCAACATCGTCGCAGGGTTTAACGACGGTGGTAACTTGCTTGCGGCGGCCGCCTCCAGCCGCACAATCGCTCCCGGCACCGCGTATCTGATCATCGTGGCTGGTGCATTCGCTGGCCCGCTTGTGGCCGGCACCGCCGTCGCTCAGACGATCGGGCAGGGTATCGTCGACTATCGCGTCGCCGGTGAGCTGACGCTCCTGAGCGGCTTGCTCGGTGGCACGATTACGCTGTTGGTCGCGTACGCGCTGAGCGTTCCCGTATCCGCATCGATTGCGCTCGTCAGCGCAACGATCGGCGCTCTTGCCGCAACCCATCAGCTTGGGCTCGTCCACTGGGCTGGGGTGGTCAAGGTCGGCATCAGTCTCGTCGCATCGATCGTTGTCGGTTTTACCGCTGGGGCGGTCATCTACACGCTGTTCGTCCTGGCGCTACGGAAGGTCGATCTGCAGACAGGGCTACGGCTCATGCGTTTGCAGTACCTCAGCGTCGCGCTGCAGGCGGTCGGTTATGGAGCCAATGACGCGGAGAAGATCATGGGATTGATCGTTGCAGCGATTGCGCTCGGCTCGCACGACTCGACCTTCGCCGTGCCGCTGTGGGTAGTGGCGGTATCGGTTGGCGCGTTCGCCTGCGGCATGGCGCTGGGTGGAACCCGGATCGCCAAAACGGTGGGCGGCAAGCTCTTTCACATCCGCCCACTGCATGCGCTATCCTTTCAAACCGCGGCCGCAGCAACGGTCATCGCTGCTGCAGCCGCCGGCGGCCCGTTGTCGAGCACCGAGACCACCGCAAGCGCCATCCTCGGTGTGGGCGCAGCGGCAAATCCCCGCGCGGTGCATTGGATCGTTGCGCGTCGCCTTGTCCTGACTTGGCTGCTCACGGCCCCGATCGGCCTTGCGACCGGCAGTGCAGCGACGTTCGTGTTTCGTACTCTCTTCCATGGAGCTCGGTGATCATGTGGCTTGCAGATCTTTTTCTTCCCGCGCGTGACGACCGCTTTCTCTCATCGCTCGACCGGTTGTCCGGCATATTGGTGCAGGTTGCGGCGCTGTTCCGGCAATACGTGCATGAAGGCACACAGTCGTTGTCCGATGAGATCGACCGCCTCGAAAACGAAGGTGATGGCATCCTCCGCCAGCTTACTGCGGCATTGCGCGACACGTTTGTGACGCCGCTGGATCGACAAGACATCTACAACCTGGGCGAGGCTATCGATGACATGATCGACTACCTGAACAATGCCGCACGCGAGATCACCATCTTCAAGGTAACACCGACACCGCATATGTGCGAGATAGCGGAGATACTTGAGAATGCGACCGGCTCCATCGCCGCCGGGGTAAAGGCCATCCGCAGCGAGCCGCAGGAAGCTTGGACGCGCGCCGGCGAGGCGCAACACGCTGAAAATCTTGTCGAACACCGCTACCGTATTGCGCTGGCTGAGCTTTTCGAAGGCACCAACATGTCCGAGATCTTCAAGCTTCGCGAAGTGTACCGTCACTTGAGCAACAGCGCAGACCGGGCCGACGTTATTGGGCGGTTGATCGGGAAGATCGTCGTCAAGACGAGCTAACGGAACACGGGCGTCGCACGGCCGTGTGTGGCGGCCATCACGTTGTGAAGGTGTTTGGAATAGCGAAGTCCCTGGGAGCGTTTCGATAACTATAATAGACGTATCTCAGTTGGGGGCAAGTCAATGTTCTCTTCACATAGAGGCCACCGTGTGCGCGCCGCAGCCATCATCGCGCTCGCAGGAGTGACGATGCTGGTCACTGGACCTGCACAACAGAGCGTTGCGGAGACAGCAGGGCAACGCTCAACGCGTAATATCGTTTTGGCGGTAACCGCAGTAACGCTCGGCATCGTGCTCTACGAGAACCTCGAGCACAAGACTATCACGCACACGACGGTCATCGGCCGCACGGGGGACGGTGGTGTTGTCTACGGCGATGGACGGGTGCTCTATCCGGGCGGTGCCGTCGTGTATCTCAGTAATGATGGCATTCATCTCTGCGCTTTTTATGGCGCCGGCGTTCGCTGCGGCTCTCATGCTGAAGGGCACCCGTGGCGCTACGAAGATGAAGACCAATGGCATGGTGAGGGACTGCACAAAGGCTGGTACAAAGACCACGACCACGGCAACGCGCACCATAACGACGATCAGGGCGACGACCACTAACGGGCGTTCGCCGCGTCTTGTAGCTCTACGCTGGAACGAGTCGCTTCAATTCGCCGGTTAGCGTCTCGCCGGGCTTGAGATCGATGATCTGCAGACCGCTAATATCGCCTGTGAGCTCGCGCAAGCGTTCGGGCGTGCCTGACAGCACGGGGAAGGTGCCGTAATGCATGGGTACGACGACCTTCGTGCCCAGTAAGCGGATCGCGTATGCTCCCTGTACCGGGTCCATCGTGTAATGGTCGCCTATCGGCAACAGTGCGATATCCGGTTTGTAGAGCTCGCCGATGATCTTCATGTCTCCAAAAACAGCCGTATCCCCCGCGTGGTAGATACGAACGCCGTTCTCGAGCGTCACGACATAGCCGCATGCTTCGCCGCCGTAGAGGATGTCGTCCCCGTCGGAGATGCCGCAGCTGTGCAGCGCCTGCGTCATCGTGACCTTGAGGCCGTCATGTTCGATCGTGCCACCTTGATTGAAGCCCATAATGTTCTTTGCGCCTTTGCGCTGCAGCCATGCGACCGTTTCATAGATCCCGATGGCGGTCGCATCGTGCTTGGTGGCCAGACGGAGCGCGTCACCGATATGGTCGTAGTGCGCATGACTGATCAAGAGCGTGTCGACTTTGGCTGGGTTCTTCAACCGGGTCGGGCAGGCCGGATTTTGTTCAAGCCACGGATCGAGGATCCAGTGCTTGCCCGATTGGGTCTTCAGCGCAAAGCACGCATGGCCGCAAAACGTCAACTCATTGGACCCGAGGTTCATGGCTCTCACCTTCCTGGCTACATTTGTTGAGGGCTTCCAGCGCTTCGTCACGGACCCACGCATCGCTTTCGCGTGCCAGCAGCGCGCGTAGCGCGGACTGAGCCTGTTCCCCGCCAAGCTCGCCCAGCGCCCAAGCCGCGTGGCCGCGCACAACTGGTTTGCGATCGTGCAGGGCGCGGCTGAGCGGCGCAACCGCTCGCTCGTCTTGCGAGTTGCCCAGCGCGACGGCTGCATTGCGCTGGAGAGTGGCCTTGCCACGCCAGGCCATCGCCGTTGGACCGAACCACTGGCGAAATTGCGCCTTTGTCATACTGAGCACGGCGACGAGGTCAACGGCGGTGCCGACATCCGGCAAGGGCGCGAATTCATCGTGTCGCGCAGCAGCCTTGCGGTCGTTGACCGGACACACCGTTTGACAGGTGTCACAGCCCCACAGCCGGTTCCCGATCACCTTTCGCCACTCGCGTGGGATGACGCCCTTGGCTTGCGTGAGATCGGAGATGCATCGCCGTGCGTCGACAGCGCCGTCCGATAAGATGGCCCCGGTCGGGCACTGCACGACGCACTCCACGCACTGCCCGCAGTTGGCATGCAGCGGTTCGTCCGGTTCGAGCTCCAGCGTCGTGATCAGCTCCGCCAAGAAGACGTAGGAACCGAACTCGCGCGTGAGCAGATTCGCGCTCTTGCCGAACCAGCCGATTCCAGCCCGCACCGCTGCAGCCCGGTCGACAAGGGGCCCCGTGTCGACGCACGGGAGACATGACGCGCCCGAAAACTCGGAACAGATGAAACGCGCGAGCTCGTCAAGCCATCGCCGCAGAACGCGGTGGTAATCCTGGCCCCAAGCGTAGTTAGAGACCGCGCCGCGCAGACTGGGAGCCTGGGGATCGTGGGGCACGACGTCACTGAAGTAGGATGTTGCGGTGCAGATTATCGAGCGTGCGCCTGGCAAAGAGCGTGCCGGGTTGCAATTAGTCTCGATGATGCCGTCCGGATAGTGCCATCCTGCCAGATATCCGCTATCGCGGCGCTGCACAAAGGTACGCTTGGTGTCGAGAAACGGCGCTGCGTCCGCGATACCGACGAGGTCGAAGCCGATGTCTTTCGCGCGAGCGAGAATGCGTGTCTTGGCGTCGACTACGGGAGGGCTGTGCGCGTCACGTGCTCCCAGTGCTGGAGCTGGGCGGGAACTCGAGCACGATGCTGCCGTGCACCGGGATGCCGTTGGCGGTCGCAGGAGCGAAAACGGTCTTCCGCGCTGCGTCGAGCGCTTGTTGGTCGAGATCCGCGTCACCGGATGATTGGATGATGCGCACGTTGATGACGTTGCCATCCGGTCCGACGTCGACGGCGATGCGCACCGGCCTCGCGGGAGGTGTGGCGAGCGTTAATGGCGCTGCTTGCAGCACTCGGGGCGGATTGTCATCACCCCAGACGCTCGCGACAGTTACGTCATTGGGGCCGCCAGTATCGACCTTTGCCCCCGCGGAACCCGGCGTTGGCGTTGGCTCGACAGCGTTGCTCGCACCCGGCGCATCTTGGGTTCCGGGTTTCGTCCGCTTCGGGCCCGTGACATAGAGATCTGCCTTGCGCCGAGCTGGCGCCCGGATCAACGCGAGTTGCGCCTTCTCAAAGCTCGTGAGCTCGCGATACCGAAGAGGCGCCAAATGTGAAGAAACGCGCGTGACGATCTTGGGAGATGGAGCTGGCGTCGGTGGCCGTTGCCGCTCTTCACGCACATTGCGCGAGATCGAGATGATCGAGATCGCTTGATCGGGTGGTGCGGCCGCGCGCCAGGCGGGGAAATAGGTGGCGACCGCAGAGCCAAGCGTGAAGTGCAGTGCTGCCGACACTGCGACGAAGATGAGGCCCCCGATCAGCGCCAGGCGACGAACCTTGCTGCGCATGTCCACCTCGGCTTCCCTGCGTCCGGCTATTTTCGACGCCGCTACGACCCTGCCTTCGACCGATCGTCGCGCTGCATGCCGAGCAGCTCCTCATATTTGGGCGGCATCCCGGGTTCGTAGGTCAAAAACGAGGGGATAGGGTAGCGCACGCCGCCTTTGTGGGTGCCTTCTAGCCCTTCCAGCAAGTCGCCGACTTTGTGCCAAGGGGTCGTATATGCCATCTCCTCGTCTTGGGCACCGGCGAAGATGCGATCTCCATTGCAGGGCAGGATCACCTGCGGCTCATCGGTGCGCAGCGGCACCACGAGATGATCCGAGCAGTCCATGCGTGCCGCGAACGACGAGTGTATGCGGCCGCCGTGCTTGTAGAGGGCTCCAGCAACCAGGCGCATGACCTGGGCCGCGTTGCCGTAGACGATCAGGATCTCCGGTTCAAATTCCACGCGTGCGAGCGGGCCGAAAACGATGCCGTCAATTTCTCCGGGAGCAAACTTCTCCACGGCCGCTTCGCTGCGGGCACCGGCTGCTGCATCGGCAGTGTACATGCCTGCGCACAGATTGCCTTCCTCGTAGAAGGCGTTGGGCACGGCAAAACCTGCGACCAGTGCACCTAATGGGCACTTCATGTCCTCGGCGCGCAGTACGGTTGTCCAGCCGTAGCGGCGAGCGATCGCCCAACCTTGGCAGACCGTGACATGCCGCTGCATGTCGGCAAGCGGGCGCCGGGCCTTCGGCGGCGCCGCCTCTCCTTTGCGTAGGAACTTGACCGCGACGGGGAAGGTCGTCGGGCGTACAAATTCGTCTAACTTTGCTGCAACTGTCTTTGTGTCAGTGTGCGCAGTCTCTGGTGCCATGTTTCGTCGCTTCCGCGCGAGGGTCAGTGCGCCCTGGCGCCGCAATTCCTACGCCGATGGCCGTCTCTCCACGCTCGAGCGCTCCACCGCGCCGCCTGAGGCTGTACAACGCAGACTGGTGCTGGTATTGCCGACGTGTGCGCGACAAGCTCGACGAGCTTCGGCTCGACTATGAGGTGATCGAAGTGCCGGTGCGTCACAGCCAGCGTGGGGAAGTGCTCGAAGTCTCGGGTCAGACGAGTGTGCCGGTGCTCGTCGATGGCGACAAAGTCCTCGACGACGACGATATCATCATCCCGTATCTCGAGGCCACGTATGGCAACCGCGGTGCGTGAGTGCGCCGGTGTTGCCGCGCAGACCCTACGCGTAGATGCCGCGCGTCGTGAGGCTGTCGACGACGCGCTGAATCGCCAGCATGTACGCCGCAGTGCGCAGGGTTACTTTATGGTTTTGCGCGAGATTCCAGACCGCATCGAAATTCTCACGCAGCACTTCGCCAAGCCGCTCGTTGACCTCGCGTTCGCGCCAATAGTACCCCATGCGATCCTGGACCCACTCGAAATAGGATACCGTGACGCCGCCGGCGTTTGCCAGGATGTCAGGAATGACGGTCACTCCCGCTTGTGAGAACAAGCCGTCGGCAGCGGGCGTGGTCGGGCCGTTCGCACCTTCAGCGATGATCTGGGCTTTGATCTTGCGCGCATTGTCTGCGGTGAGTTGATTTTCGATCGCTGCCGGCACCAAGATGTCGCAGGGCAACTCCAGCAGCTGCTGATTGCTCAGGGTGTCGCAACCGGGAAAGCCTTCGAGCGAGCGCCGAGGATTTTCTGGCGCGTTGATGTAGGCGATCGCCGATTCGACATCGATGCCGGCCGGATTTTGCAGGCCGACATACTGGTCGCTGATGCCCACGATCTTCGCACCGTGTTCGCGCAGCAGCAGCGCCGAGATCGAACCGACATTGCCAAACCCTTGGATGACGACGCGCTGGCCTTGCAGCTTTTTGCCCATCTTCTCGAGAGCGGACTGGATGGCGATCATGACGCCGCGCCCGGTCGCCTCGACGCGTCCGCGTGATCCGCCGACGTTGAGCGGTTTGCCCGTGACGACGCCGGGTGTATAGCCGCGATTGTGCATGGAGACGGTATCCATGATCCACGCCATGATCTGTGGCGTCGTGCCGACATCGGGCGCGGGAACGTCTTTGTCCGGCCCGATAACCTCCATGATCTCAGCGGCATAGCGTCGCGTCAGGCGCTCGAGCTCATTTTTGGAGAGCACCCGCGGATCGCAGGTCACCCCACCTTTGCCACCGCCGAAAGGCAGATCCACGACGGCGCACTTCCAGGTCATCCAAAAGGCGAGCGCGGTGACTTCGTCCAGCGTGACGTCTGGATGATAGCGGACGCCGCCCTTTGCCGGTCCGCGGGCAAAACTGTACTGCACGCGATATCCCGTGTAGACGTCGAAGTCGCCGTTATCGCGTTGGAAGGGTATGGAGATGATGACCTGGCGTGAGGGGTGGGTCAGGATGCGCTTGATATTGGGATCGAGCTCAAGATTGGAGGCCGCCTCGTCGAAGAACTCGATCGCCTCGCCGAAGACTGAGATGTGGCTGACCTTGTGCGGGTTTGCAGACGCGGTCCCAGTCGGATGATTTGATGCGGCGGTAGTCATGTCGCTCTCCTAGCCACGCTCATACATTGAAACGGAAGTTGACGACGTCGCCTTCCTGCATCACATACTCGCGCCCCTCACTGCGCAACCGGCCAGCTTCCTTCACGGCAGCAAGACCGCCGAGCCGTTGCAGATCGTCGAACGACGCGATCTCTGCACGGATAAAGCCGCGCTCGATGTCGCTATGGATCGTGCCGGCGGCCTCGGGCGCTTTCGTCCCCTGGGTGATCGTCCAGGCACGCGTCTCCTTTTCACCTGCGGTCAAGAACGTCATCAGCCGCAGGAGGCGGTATGCAGCGACGACCAAGCGATCAAGACCTCGCGACGTCATCCCCAGCTCGCGAGCGAACGCCTCGGCGTCCGCGGGTGAGAGCGCGGCCAGTTCCGCTTCCAATTTTGCGCTCAACACGACGACGTCCGCACTATCGGTGCGCGCCCGTGCCTGCAAGTGCTCAACACCGCGCGCAGACGCCGCGGTGTCGGACTCGTCGACGTTGGCGACGTAGAGCAGCGGCTTTGCGGTGAGCAGCGACAGTTCCTGGGCGAGCGCCGCCTCGTGCGCATGCGGAGCAAAACCACGTGCAGGCCGGCCCTCGTTCAACAGGGCGGCGATGCGTTCCAGTGCTGCGACCTCATCGGCGAGCTTTGGATCGGCTTTCGCGCGCGCACGTGACTTCTCAAGCCGTCGCTCCACCGTCGCAAGATCGGCCAGCGCAAGCTCGGTGATCAAGATATCGACGTCGCGCAAAGGATCGGGGGTACCCTCGACGTGGATGACGTTGCGATCCTCGAAGCAGCGCACGACCATCGCGATCGCGTCGACTTCACGGATGTGCGACAAGAACGCATTGCCCAGTCCCTCGCCTTTGGATGCGCCGCGGACCAGCCCGGCGATGTCGATGAAGGTCGTGGTCGCCGGCACGACTTTCTTGCTGGCGAACATGCGCGCGAGAATATCTAAACGGGGATCCGGCACTGGCACGATGCCCACATTGGGATCAATCGTCGCGAACGGATAGTTCTCAGCGACGACGCTTGAGCTTGTGAGCGCATTGAACAACGTGGATTTCCCGACATTAGGAAGACCGACGATGCCGCAGGCGAGCGACATGCGTTACGGCGCGCGCTGCGCCGGAGCGCTTGTGGGTTGACCGTCGCCAGCAGGTTGCGCGCCCGGTAAAAGGCCTTCTTCCTGCAATTTCGTCGCTATGTTCTCGCGCACAAGCGATGCCACTTTTGCTGCGTGCTGTCGCGCCACGTGCAGCGAGATCGAAAAAGTGACCGCGTCCGGCGCGACGTCCTCAACCCGCACGACCAGGTGGTCCACGTCGGCGCCGCCCTCGCGGGCCCCGGCCTCGGCCAACCGCGCGACCTGCTCGCGCAATGCCGGGATGCTCGAACGCAAGGGCACCCGGATCGTGAACTCGATGTGCGTCGGCAGGCGCGTCGTGTTCGCCGCGAAGATGATGTTGCCGTTGGGCACGGAGACGAGCGATCCGCGGCTATCCACGACGCGCGTTTCGCGCAGGTTGATCGCTTCCACGGTTCCGCTCACGACACCGTTCCCCGTGGTCAGCTCGACGCCGTCGCCCACGTCGAACGTGTCTTCAAAGAGCAAGAACGTCCCCGCCAACAGGTCGCGCACGATGGACTGCGCACCGAAGCCGAGGACCACGCTGATGACGCCCGCCGACCAGAGCGCGGGCACGATGTTGATCTGCCAGATGTGGAGCAGACTGAGCACGAGGATATACGCGATGAGGACGCCGAGAATGGATTTTGTCAGACTTGCGTAGGTGGCGACGCGCGGTATGAACCGGCTCACAAAACGTCGTGCGAAAAAACGTGTGATGGCGGCATCGCACAAACGCCATGCGAGAAACGCGATGATGACCGCGATGAGCGATTGGGCCCAGTTCGTACCCACAATGAGCTTGAGCTGCTCCACCGTTGCGCCTTCACCAACTAACGCGGCGAGGTCCTCTCATGTGCACATGCGCACGATAGGAACACCCCTGGGAGGCGCGAAAAGCTTGCGACAATTTCGTCATGAGGCGGTATCAGCGACCATGCGGCAGATGAAGGTGGACAAGCTCGGCATCGATCTGCTGACGCATGACCCTGTGGTCATCCTCAAAGATATGGAGGGCAAACGTTACCTCCCCATCCTTATCGGTCCGTTTGAAGCCACCGCGATCATGCTTGCGCTGGAGGCGCAAAGCGTGCCGAGACCGCTGTCGCACGATCTCATGAAGTCCATCTTGGACAATCTCAACGCCAAACTGACCAAGATCATCATTCACGACATCAAAGACAGCACGTTTTACGCCAAGCTCGTGGTCGAAGCCGGCGGCGAGGATCAAGAGATCGATGCGCGTCCGAGTGATTGCATCGCCTTAGCGTTGCGCGCGAACGCGCCGATCTTCGTGACGGACAAGATCGCGCTTGAGGAGTCGGTGTACGACAAGAAAACCGAGGAAGAAGAGATGCAGCGCTTCCGCAAGTACATCGAAAACCTCAAGCCTAGCGATTTCAAAGAGAGCTAGACGTACGTGCACTACGTGCCGGGAGGCGCGATGCTTTGTCGCGTCAGTCTCGCTGCGTGCCGCGGAGGGCAGAAGTGAAGGAACAAGCTGAGATCGGTGTGTTCGGAGGCTCCGGGCTCTACTCGCTCTTGGAACGTGAGCGCGACGTCAAAGTGGATACGCCGTTCGGCGCGCCGAGCGACAAGGTGGCGCTGGGTGAGATCGCGGGGCGCCGCGTCGCTTTCTTAGCGCGGCACGGCCGCACGCACGATTACCCACCGCACGCCATCAACTACCGTGCAAATCTGTGGGCGATGAGCCAACTCGGCGTCAGCCGCATCATCGGGCCATGTGCGGCAGGCTCGCTGCGCGCGGAGGTGAAGCCCGGCCACTTCGTGGTCTGCGATCAGCTGGTCGACCGCACGACTGGCCGCAAAGATACCTTTTTCGACGGCCACATCACGACGCACGTCTCCTTCGCCCATCCCTACTGCTCGCAACTGCGGCCGCTGGCCATATCGGCCGTGAAGGATGCCGGCATCACCTGTCACGAGCGCGGCACGGTCGTCACGATCCAAGGACCGCGCTTTTCGACGCTGGCTGAGAGCCGTTGGTTCGCTTCGAATAACTGGGAGGTCATCAACATGACCCAGTACCCTGAGGCGTATCTGGCACGCGAACTGGAGATGTGCTACGTCAACATCTCGCTGATCACCGATTACGATGCAGGGCTCGAGGGTCAACCCGGCATCGAGCCGGTGACGCATGAGGCCGTGATCCAAGTATTTCAAGCCAACAACGAGCGCGTGAAGCAGGTCATCTACACAATGATCGAACGCATGCCAAAAACGCGCGACTGCGCCTGCGGTTCCGCGCTGCAAGGCGCGCGCATATGAAAGAGCGCGACGTCTATGGCGGCGGCTGGGTGCCGCGCCTCTTGCTCACCGTCGGCTTCTTCCTGGGCGCCGAGTCGCTCACATTCGTCGCGCTTGGCATACAAACGCCATACACGCATGTCGACTTCGTGGACTTTGGCTTTGTGTTCGCCACCGCCGCGATCATCGCCATCGTCGGATTGATTGAAGCGCGACGAGATCGACCCGATTCGGCCGGTCCCCACTCAACGGCAACGATCGCCGCCGCGATTTTGCTAGGCGTCGTGCTGGGTGTGTGCGCCGGGGTTGTGGCGTTTTGGGTCGGGAATTATCAACACTAAACCGAACGCAATTGGACTTGAAGCCATCCGATCACGTTCGCCGGCGGGATGTTCGTCTCGTCCGCGATGCGCGCCGCTTCGTTGACGGCCTGCAAGGCATTGACGAGTCGCGGCGCCGCATCCGGTCCGAGCGCGGCAACCGTGCGCTCATACTCCGACCGCGCGGCTCGGTCGAGCACCTGATCGTCCCCGGCGAGCGCAAGGCTGAGCGCATCGCGCAACGCGAGACGCGCTGCATGCAAGACCTCGACGATGTCCTCGCGGGCGCTTTCTTTTGAGAGCGCCGGGGCCTGCGACATCTTCCGTGGCTCTCGCACGCAGTTGAGCGCCCACGCGCGGGCCGAGCCACGCAGATCGACGCCTTCGCCGGCAAGGTCAGCTAAAGCGTCGCCCAAGCTGCCCTGCGCCCGGCGCGCAAGCGTCCGTGCACGCTCTGCAGGCACATTGTAGTGGGCGGACAGCTGGCGAGCGATATCCGATTCGGCGAGCGCGTCGAAGCGCAGGCATGTGGTGCGCGATCGGATGGTGGGCAGCACACGATCCGGCCGTTGCGCGGTCAGCAAAAAGAGCCGTCCGGGATTCGGCTCTTCGAGCTCCTTGAGCAGGGCGTTATAGACGGCGTCATTGGTCACGAAGTCGAAGTCGGGCACGATGCAGATGAGGCGACCGCCTTCGTAGCTGTGCAGCTGCATGAGCTGGATGATGCGGCGTGACGTCTCGATCCCCATGACATCGGTCTTGCGGTCCACGCTCTTGCCGGCCAACCGATCGGCCTCGCGGATGAACTCCTCGCTGATGAGGATCGTATCGCCGGACGATCCAGCGATAGCGCGCCGGCAAGGGCCGCACGTGCCGCAATAACCCAACGGAAAGCTCGTCGGCCGTTCGCAGTGCAACGTCATGGCGAGGATAGCGGCGAAGGTACGCTTGCCAACGCCGCGCTGGCCGTGGAAGAGGTAGGCGGGCGCCAAATCATGGGGACCTAAACGGTGGAAGTACTCGACCACGGCGTGTTGACCGACAAAGGGCGGTGGTGGCTGCGGCTGCGCCCGGACGTCGGACTCGGGTTCTTTGGTCTTAGCCACGCCAGCGCGACAGCACGGCGGTCCGCACTTCCACCGCGAGCTCCTCTTCTGGCCGTTGGCCGTCCAGCACCATAAAACGATGCGGCTGCGCCGCCGCCAAGCGGCGATAACCTTGTGCCACCCGCTCGAAGAAGGCTGCACCTTCGCCTTCGAGCCGATCGGCACTGCGGCCGCGCAAACGCTCGCGTGAGACAGCAAGCGGCACGTCAAGCAAAAATGTCAGATCCGGACATAAACCGCGCGCCGCATACATGGTGATGGACATGAGCGGCTCTATGGGAAGCCCGCGACCATATCCTTGATAGGCCACGGTCGCATCCCAAAATCGGTCACATACGACAAGGCGGCCGTCGCGCAGTGCCGGCTCGATGACCTTGTCGACAAGTTCTGCGCGCGACGCGTTGAGAAGCAGGCTTTCCGTCTCCCCGGACATCTGACCGAGCGGATCGATGAGCAACTCTCGGATCTTCTCGCCAAGCGGCGTGCCGCCGGGTTCGCGCGTGAAGACAAAAGGGATCGTCGTGTCGGCGAGCGCTTCGTGTAAGCGGCGGACCTGCGTGCTTTTCCCGGCGCCCTCGACACCCTCGAAGGTGATGAAGAGACCGCCCTCTATCGAGCGGCCTCCTTGAACACACGGACACGCCGGTTGGGTTCGACGCCTGTCGATCGTGATTGCAAGTTATACTTCTCAACGAGCTGGTGCTGCAGTCGCCGGATATAGGATGACTGCGGCGACAGCTCGACCGGCTTGTGATGGAGCATCACCTGGTAGGTGGCCTCCTCAGCCTCGCGCAACGCCACCTCTTCCTCATCGCCCGAGGGCAGATCGAAGAGGTCTTTCAAACAGTTTTGGATCTGTGCCGTCGTGTTGGTCTTGATGGCATAAATGGGGACGTTCTGGCCCGCGATGTCGCGCAGCTTGCCGTTGTCGCGCCGTTCCAGCGCTTTGAGCGTGAGCACGACGTCGGCATCATCCCACTTGCGCGCGACCAGCGCCGGCACGCGCAAATTCGCGACCGCACGCTCGATCTTTGCGCGACTGACGCCGTAGGGGAAGATCCGCACGATGTCGCCCGTTTCTTCATCGCTGTCGTTCTCACCGAACGTCGCTTCAGCGCTCTCATAGAAGGTGCGGCGTGGCGGTGTGTACCGCGTCTGCACGGTCTCCTTTTCGGCCTCTTGCACCACCTCGACGCCGCCGCGCGCATTGCGCACGCGTACTTCCGGACGAGGTTCTTGGCCCCGCAGCATCGCGTCCACGACTTCGTCGACCGGTGAGTGGATCGCTAACCGGTTGCGATCTTGGATCTCGATGACGACCTCGAAGGTTGGGGGCGCCTTGCGTTCGAGCACCGTCTTGCGCGTGCCGCGCCGGCGCGCTTCTTCATCGGAAAGCGTCACCGCACCGATGCCGCCGACAAGGTCGCACAGCGTCGGGTTCATGAGGATGTTCTCGAGATCGATGCCGTGCGCCGTGCCGATGAGCTGCACGCCGCGCTCGGCGATCGTGCGAGCGGCTAGTGCTTCGGCTTCCGTGCCGATCTCGTCGATAACCACGACCTCCGGCATATGGTTCTCTACCGCCTCGATCATCACGGCGTGTTGGTTCTGCGGCACGTCGACCTGCATGCGCCGCGCGTGCCCGATGCCGGCATGCGGCACGTCGCCGTCGCCTGCGATCTCGTTGCTCGTGTCCACGACGACGACGCGTTTGCGCAAGTCGCCGGACAGCACGCGCGCGACTTCGCGCAGCATGGTCGTCTTGCCGACGCCCGGCTTGCCGAGCAAGAGCAGCGAACGTCCGGACCGGACGACATCTAAGATGATGTCGATCGTGCCGTAGACCGCGCGGCCGACGCGGCAGGTCAGGCCGATGATCTTGCCGCTGCGGTTGCGTAGACAAGAGATGCGGTGCAGCGTCTGTTCGATGCCGGCGCGATTGTCTTTGCCGAACTCGCCAATGCGCCCCGTGACCGCGGCGATGTCATCCGGTGTGACCGGCTGCTCCGAAAGATTGCAGTAGTCGTTCGGATAGCGGGCCTCCGGCAACCGCCCCAAGTCGAGGATCACCTCGATGAGCTGGTCGAGATGGGGAAGCCGGATGAGCGCTTGGCGGATGTTCGGGGGGAAGATGTCGAGGAGGGCAGTGAGTTCCCAGTCGCTGGATGGACTCTGGGCAAGGTCCTCTTTCAAAAAAACGTCACCTCATGGACTCGAGCACGCGAATCGTTCGCAGCTTCTCGTCGGCAGGGCCTTGGATATGCGCGCCCGCCGCGAGTTCGAGCAGCAGATAATCGATCGTCTCCTGTGTTATACGTTCCCCCGGGCATACGACCGGTATTCCCGGTGGGTAGGGCGTCACCACCTCCGCGCACACATGGCCTGCGCTTGTTTGAAATGGAATTTCGACGTGGTCGGCGAGGAAGGCCTCCCTTGGCGTTGCCACCTGCTCGGGTATTGCCTCAAGACGCGGCCGGCTATCGTGCTCGCGTCGGCCAGCATGGCCTGCGTGCGCCGCAAAACGCTCGACACCATCCACGAGCCGGTCGATGTCAGCTTGGCGATCGCCGATCGTCACGAGCGCGACGGCGTTGTGCAGGTCCGCCATCTCGACCTGAACGTCGTGTTGCGTGCGTAAGAACGCCGCTAAATCATAGCCCGTCGCCGCGAGATCGGCGACCGTGATGACCACACGAGTCTCATCGTAGCCGGCGACGCCGGGTCGGCCGATGTCCTCCGCACCGATGCAACGGATCCCAGCGATGGCGCGCAGGCGCGCACGTGCCTGCCGAGCCAAGGCGAGGGCCTGCGTCAGCAGCGCGGGGCCTTGTGTTGCCATCTGCATGCGCGCGACGTCCAACGATGCGATCATGACCAGCAGCGGACTCGTGCTCTGCAACACGCGC
>JAFANK010000072.1 GCA_019232725.1 Vulcanimicrobiota bacterium
AGCACTTCGTAGGCCTCGGAGATCTCTTTGAACTTCTCCTCGGCCTCTTTTTTCTTCGTCGTGTGGACGTCGGGATGCCATTGCCGCGCAAGCTTGCGATATGCGGCCTTGATCTCTTTTGCGGACGCGTTCTTCGCGACGCCCAGCGTCTGATAGTAATCCTTGTACTGTACGGGCATGGCTGCCCGTTATTCGGACGGTTTGGAGACGATGACCTGCGCAGGGCGGAGAAGCTCGTCGCCGATCATGTAACCTTTACGCGCCTCATCGACGACGGTGTTGGCCGGCACGTCGGCGGTTGCGCGCGTGCCGACCGCTTCCGAAATCTTCGGATCGAAGGGTTTGCCAAGGAGCGAGACTGGGCGCACGCCTTCGGCTTCGAGCATCGATGTGAACTGCTTGGCGGTCGCAAGGAGTCCATCGACAAGTTGTTCGGCAGACGTTCCTGCGCCGCGAAAGGCGGCAGCGCGCTCGAGATTGTCGAGCACCCCGAGCACGCGTGTCAAGAGCGCCCGGCGCCCGGCATCGGATTGCTCGCGGATGAGCCGCTCACTGCGTTTCTTGTAGTTGTCAAAATCGGCCAAGGCACGCAGATAGAGATCGCGCTGCTCCTGTGCTTGCGCCTTGGCCTGCGCGAGCTCGGCACGCAAAGCATCGTCGGGAGCCTGTCCATCGACAGGCCGGTCGTTGACGCCGGGCACTGGCGCGCTCGAGAGGGAATCGAACTCGTCTGTCATCAGCCGCTATCGTGCGCCCTTTTACGTCTCTTTATATTCTGCGTCGATGACGTCGCCCTCGGGTTGTCCACCGCCCTGCGACGCACCGGCTTCCGCGCCTTGCTGCTCGCCGGCGGCTGCACCGTTGGGTGGTGCACCGTCGCCGCCTTGCGCACCGGCCTGCTGGTAGACGGCCTGCGACATCTTGTACGAGACTTCTTGGAGCCGGTCGGCTGCGCGCTTGAGTTCGTCAGTGCTCCCGCTCTTGAGCAGGGAACGTACATTGTCAAGCGCCTTTTCAACCTCAGCCTTGTCGGTTGCGGACACCTTATCGCCCAGGTCCTTGAGCGTCTTCTCGACGGAATACTCGAGGCTCTGTGCCCGGTTGCGGATCTCGGCCTCTTCGCGCTTGCGCTTATCGTCCTCTGAATGCGCGCTGGCATCTTTGACCATGCGGTCGACCTCGTCTTTGCTGAGGTTGCTCGACGCGGTGATCGTGATGCGCTGCTCTTTGCCCGTGCCCAGGTCCTTAGCGGCCACGTGCGTGATGCCATTGGCGTCGATGTCGAACGTCACTTCGACCTGCGGCACACCGCGCGGTGCCGGCGGAATGCCCTCGAGGCGGAAGCGCCCAAGCGTCTTATTGTCGGCAGCCATCTCACGCTCGCCTTGCAGCACGTGGATGTCGACCGAGGTCTGGCCGTCGTCGGCTGTCGTGAAGGTCTGCGACTTACGCGTCGGGATGGTCGTGTTCCGATCGATGAGCGGCGTACGCACGCCACCGAGCGTCTCAAGACCGAGGGTCAGCGGCGTGACGTCGAGCAACACGACGTCCTTGACTTCGCCCGCGAGCACGCCCGCTTGGATGGCAGCGCCGACCGCAACCACTTCGTCAGGGTTGACGCTTTGGTTTGGATCCTTATGGGTGAGCGACTTGACCAGTTCTTGGATCACGGGCATACGCGTCGCACCGCCGACCAGCACGACTTCTTTGATGTCGTCCACGGTCAGCTTGGCGTCGCGCAGGGCGTTCTCGAACGGCTTCCGCGTGCGCTCGGTGAGATCGGCTGTGAGCTGCTCGAACTTGGCACGCGTCAGCGTGAAATCGAGATGCTTGGGCCCGCTTTGGTCGGCCGTGATGAAGGGCAGATTGATCGAGGTCTGCACCATGGACGACAACTCGATCTTCGCCTTTTCGGCTGCTTCTGTGAGACGCTGCAACGCTTGGCGGTCGTTGCCGAGATCGATGCCTTGGTCTTTCTTGAACTCGGCGACCAGCCAGTCGACGATGCGCTTGTCGTAGTCGTCACCGCCGAGATGCGTGTCGCCATTGGTGGATTTCACCTCGAACACGCCGTCGCCGACCTCGAGGATCGATACGTCGAACGTGCCGCCGCCAAGATCCCAGACGAGGATCGTCTCGTTGCCTTTCTTCTCAAGTCCGTACGCGAGCGCGGCAGCCGTGGGCTCGTTGATGATGCGCAAAACATCAAGCCCGGCGATGCGACCGGCGTCCTTGGTCGCTTGGCGCTGCGCGTCGTTGAAATAGGCCGGCACAGTGATGACGGCTCGTGTCACCTTTTCACCAAGGTAGGTGCTGGCGTCGGCGACGAG
>JAFANK010000213.1 GCA_019232725.1 Vulcanimicrobiota bacterium
GACCAGGTCGATGAGCTCAGGGTCATCTACCATGTCGACCTTGTTCAAGAACACGACGAGGTACGGTACGCCCACTTGGCGTGCCAGCAAGATGTGCTCGCGCGTCTGCGGCATCGGGCCATCGGCTGCCGACACGACCAAGATCGCGCCGTCCATCTGCGCGGCACCCGTGATCATGTTCTTGATGTAGTCTGCATGACCGGGAGCATCCACGTGGCTATAGTGGCGGTTTTTGGTCTCGTACTCGGCATGGTACAGCTGGATCGTGATACCGCGCTCTTTTTCTTCCGGCGCGTTATCGATCTGGTCCACGATCAGCTTCTTCGTGCCGGTGCCGGCGTCGGCTAACACTTTGGTGATCGCCGCCGTCAACGTCGTCTTGCCGTGGTCCACGTGACCGATCGTGCCGATGTTCACGTGCGGCTTATTGCGCTCGAATTTTGCCTTTGCCATACGTCCCTCTTATTATCCCTTGCCCGTGTTTTTTGCGACGATCTCTTCTTCGATGCTCTTGGGCACTTGAGCGTAGTGCGAGAACTCCATGGTGTACGTTGCACGCCCTTGCGTGCGGCTGCGCAGATCCGTTGCGTAGCCGAACATCTCTGACAGCGGCACATTGGCCTTGATCTTCTGCGTGCCGCCGGGTTCCGGTTCCATGCCGAGCACGTGACCGCGGCGCGCGTTGAGGTCGCCGATGACATCGCCAAGGAAATTCTCCGGCGTCACGACCTCGACGCCCATGATGGGTTCCTTGATGATCGGACCTGCAGCGCGGTTGCCTTCCTTGAACGCCATCGAGCCCGCGATCTTGAACGCCATTTCACTCGAGTCGACGTCGTGGTAGGAACCGTCGAACACCGTCGCCTTGAAGTCGACGACGGGGTAGCCCGCGAGCGTGCCGGCGAGCGAGGCTTCGCGCACACCGGCCTCGATGGGCTTGATGAACTCCTTGGGAATCGAGCCGCCGACGATCTTGCTTTCGAATTGGACGCCCGATGCAGGCGGCAGCGGTTCGAGGCGCAGCCAGACATCACCGTACTGGCCCTTGCCGCCGGTCTGCCGCACGTAGCGGCCCTGCTTCTCGACGTTCTTCGTGATCGTCTCTTTGTACGCCACTTGCGGCTTGCCGACGTTGGCTTGCACTTTGAACTCGCGCAGCAAACGGTCGACGATGATCTCCAGATGCAACTCGCCCATGCCGGAGATGATGGTCTGGCCCGTCTCCTCGTCCGTGAACATGCGGAAGGTCGGATCTTCCTCGGCGAGCTTTGCAAGCGACTGGCCAAGCTTTTCCTGGTCGGCCTTCGTCTTGGGCTCGATGGCTTGGCTGATCACGGGCTCGGGGAACGTGATGTTCTCCAAGATGATCGGCTGCTTCTCATCGCACAGCGTGTCGCCGGTCGTCGTGTTCTTCAAGCCCACAGCCGCCGCGATGTCCCCCGCCTCAACGGCATCCACATCTTCACGGTGGTTAGCGTGCATGCGCAAGATGCGGCCGACGCGCTCGCGCTGACCCTTGGTGGAGTTGTAGACGTACGAGCCTGCGCTCAGGCTGCCTGAGTACGTGCGGAAAAACGTCAGCTTACCGACGAAAGGATCGGTCATGATCTTGAACGCCAGCGCGGAGAACTTCTCGTCGTCGGCGGGCCGGCGGGTGAGCACTTTGTCCGGATGGTCGGGATCGACGCCCTGCACATCCGGCAGGTCGACGGGCGACGGCAAATAGTCGACGACCGCATCCAACAGCGGCTGCACGCCTTTGTTCTTGAACGCAGAACCGCACAGCACGGGGATCACGATGCCCTTGATCGTCGCAGCGCGCAGCGCCTTGGCGATCTCCTGCGCCGAGATCTCCTTGCCTTCGATGAACTTCTCGGTGAGGTGCTCGTCTGTCTCGGCGACCGCCTCGATGAGCTCCGCGCGATGACGGTGCACGAGCTCCGCCATATCGGCGGGCATCTCGGCTTGCGCCATCGTCTTGCCCAAGTCGTCCGTGTAGATGGTCGCCTTCTGATCGAGCAGATCGACGAACCCTTTGAAATCGTCTTCGGCGCCGATGGGCAGCACGATCGGCACGGCGCGTGCGCCGAGGCGCTCGCGGATCTTGTTCACGGAGTTGTAGAAATCGGCGCCGGTGCGATCCATCTTATTAATGAAGACGATCCGCGGCACTTTGTATTTGTTGGCCTGGCGCCACACGGTCTCGCTCTGCGGCTGTACGGCGGCCACTGCATCGAACAGCGCCACGAGGCCGTCCAGCACCCGCATGGAGCGCTCGACCTCGACCGTAAAGTCCACGTGGCCGGGCGTATCAATAATATTGATACGCGTGCCGCGCCAGATGCACGTCGTCGCCGCTGACGTGATGGTGATGCCGCGTTCTTGTTCCTGCTCCATCCAGTCCATGGTGGCCGCGCCTTCGTGCACCTCGCCCATCTTGTGGGTGCGGCCCGTGTAGAACAGGATGCGTTCGGTAGTCGTCGTCTTGCCCGCATCGATGTGGGCGGCGATCCCGATGTTGCGCGTGTTGGCGAGCGAGTACTCGCGTGACGACGAGGTGCGCTTGTCGCCAGAGCTTTGCGTACTTGTGGCTACCATCGATAGTGCGCGAACGCTTTGTTCGCCTCCGCCATGCGGTGCGTGTCCTCGCGCTTCTTCACCGATGCGCCCTGGTTGTTCGCAGCATCCAATAGCTCTGCGGCCAGACGCTCTTCCATCGTGCGCCCAGGACGGCTGCGCGCAAAGCCGATCAGCCAGCGCATGCCCATAGCCTGACGGCGGTCCGGGCGGACCTCCATCGGCACCTGGTAGGTCGCACCACCCACGCGGCGCGGTCGTACTTCGACGAGCGGCATCGCGTTGTTGAGCGCCTGGGTGAAGACTTCCATCGGGTCTTTGCCTGTCTTATCCTTCAGTATGTCGAATGCTCCGTAGGCGATGTGCTCTGCCGTGCTCTTCTTGCCACGCAGCATGATCTTGTTGATGAAACGCGCGAGCACCCGGGAGTTGAAGCGCGGATCCGGGAGCACCTGACGTTTGGGAACGGCACCTTTGCGTGGCATGGGTTACGCTTTCGGGCGCTTTGCGCCGTATTTCGATCGGCCTTGCTTGCGGCTTTGCACGCCTTGCGCATCGAGCGTGCCGCGGATGATGTGATAGCGCACGCCGGGGAGATCCTTGACGCGGCCGCCGCGGATGAGCACGACCGAGTGCTCTTGCAGATTGTGCCCAATGCCAGGGATGTAGGCCGTGACCTCCATGCCGTTGGTCAGACGGACGCGCGCGACTTTGCGCAGCGCGGAGTTCGGCTTTTTCGGCGTGACCGTTTTGACTTGCGTGCAGACACCACGCCGCTGCGGGTTACCGGTGCTGATGAATTTCGTGCGCTGCGGCAGATCGGGATGACCAGGCTTGGCCCCGGTCAGCGAGAACAAAAACGCTGGAGACTTCGACTTCTTCCGTACTTTTTCGCGGCCGGTTCGCACCAGCTGACTGATCGTGGGCAAGCAATAACCTCTGTTCTCGTGACGTGGGCGGTCGCGACGTGAGCGGGGCGGCCGATGTAGCCCGCTCCTTGTCGTGATCTGCGCCGTGGCTATGTGAGGGAAAAGACCACCGGGAACGCGAGTCCTCACAGAGGACCGCAACCAACGTATTCTACCAGACGGTACGCGACAGCGTCAAGCTTCGGGCACCTTCCGGCGCTTGTCGACGCTGCCTTTGGGCGACTTTTGCCTGCACGCTAGCTGCGTTTTAGCCTCTTATTTCCTGTGGAGTCGACTCCCGATCGCGCGTCGAACGGCGGCCGTGACTTCTATCGGACGGTTGAGGACCCCGAGCATGCAGACACCACCTCGAGCACAGGCGCCGTACCCCCTTGGCTACAGCGACGCTGAAGCGGAGCGCCTTGGCAGGCAAGCAGCACGACTCAATTCGGTAACCGAGCGTTTTTTCCGTGCAGCCGGCGTGCAAAGCGGCCACCGCGTGCTGGAGATCGGCTCCGGTCTCGGCCACGTCTCGACGCTTGTCGCTAGCATCGTCGGTGACTCGGGCGAAGTGGTGGGCATCGAACGCGATGCGCAAAGCATCGCCAAAGCGGAGCAGTACATACGCGCCGCCGGGCTGCACAATGTGCGCTTCCTGCAGGGTGACGTCCACGAGCTTGCGCTCGATGACCAGTTTGACTCGCTCCTGGGTCGCTTTATCTTGATGTTCTTGCCCGATCCCGCGGCCGCCTTACGGTCGCTGACGCCCTATGTACGACCGGGCGGCACCGTCGTCTTCCATGAGATCTCCTGGACGCCGTTTCTCGCTATGGCCCAACGGCTTCCCCTGTGGTCTGCGCTCGTCCGCATAACGCACGAAGGCTTTCGAAAATCGCACGCAGACATGGACATGGGCCTCGGGCTGCACCGCACATTTCTCGATGCGGGCCTTCCCGCACCGACGATGCGCCTGGAGATGATGCTCGGTGTTGACGAAGCGCTCACCCAATGGGTGTACGAGCTCTTTCAAACGGTCCAACCGAAGATCGCCGAACATGGCGTCGATACGTCCGCTCTTGGCGATATTCACTCTCTATACGCGCGATTGCGCGATGAGGTCAAGGACTCCGACAGCATCATAAGCTCTGGCGGTCTTGTGGGTGCGTGGACGCAAAAACCGTAAGTCTTGACCATACAACAAACGCCGGTGGGTGATATGTTCCACCGGCGCAAGCGTGTTGTGGGGATAGGCGTCTAGACTTCGGGTTCGCGCTCCTCAGCTCCGGACGGCTCGTCATGCGCACGCGCCGCCGGTACGTAGTCGGCATCTTGCGCGTCGGCTTGCTCGCCGGATAGAGATGCAGCCGCCGATGGTTCGTCGCGTTGAACTTCCGCTGCTCGCGATGTCTCATCGCTTTCCGGCGCTTGTGCTATGCTGTCCGAAAAGATGGGTGCTCCCTCTACGACATTAACCGCAGTGCCGTCGGTCGCCGGCGACGTCACCGAGACCTCTGCTGGCAACGACACATCGAACGCGCCGCTCTCTTCCGCGATCTCCGGTAGTTCGACATCGCCGGTCTCCGCGGACACATCCGCGAGGTCCAAGCCAGTCTCCGCCTCATCGAGATCCGTGGGCTCGACGCCACCCATGGGTTCGCCGTCACCCGAGGCTTCCGTAAGATCGCTGAAGATGTCGCTCTCGCGGAAGACCGGCCGGCCTTTCACCGCAGCATCGACCGCGCGATAGCGCGGCATGCCCGTACCCGCGGGGATGAGCTTGCCGATGATGACGTTCTCTTTGAGTCCCAGCAGCGGATCGTACTTGCCCTCGATCGCCGCTTGGGTCAGCACGCGCGTCGTCTCTTGGAACGACGCCGCTGACAAGAACGACTCCGTCGCGAGCGACGCCTTGGTGACGCCGAGCAGCACCGTGTCTGCTTTCGCAGGCTCTTGCCCCGCCGCGACGACCTTGGCGTTCTCTTCGAGGAATTTCTCCGCGTCGAGCATCTGCCCAGGCAACAGGCGCGTGTCGCCGCTCTCGGTCACCTTCTTCTTGCGCAGCATGCTGCGCACGATGACCTCGATGTGCTTGTCGTTGATGTCCACACCCTGGCTGCGATAGACCTTCTGCACCTCTTGCACGAGGTAGTTCTGCAGCGCCGTCTCGCCTTTGATGCGCAGGATATCATGCGGATTGACCGAGCC
>JAFANK010000231.1 GCA_019232725.1 Vulcanimicrobiota bacterium
AGCGCTTTTTTCTTGTGCGCGATCGAGCAGCGAAACGAACTCGCCACACAGACAGCACCATCTGCATACGCACGAACAAGTGGATGCCGCAGGTCGTAGTGCGCGAGGAAGTCTGCGACCAGAAGTCGTTTGTACACGAGGTCGATACGCCGGCCGCCGCTGCGCAACGCCTCGCCGTCATAGGTCAGCTCGTCAGGGGATGCGACGAGGGCGGGCACACCGTTCGCCAACAAATCCTCGCGCACCAAGCGAAATTCAGCACTCGTCGCTACGCCGGGCAAGTCGACGATCGCGACCGAGGGCACGACACGGTCGGTGATCTGCTTGCCGCGCGCGAACTCGCTCCACACCGCGAGAAGTGTCTGACGTAGCGCTACATCCGCTCGAAGCGCCTCAAGCTCGAATTCCTGGGCAAATCGTTCCATGACTGGGAGTCGCTGGACGAGCGCCGCTTGGCCGGCTTGATAGGACATACCGGCAGGACTGTCAGCGTTATACTCAAGCACGCGCGGCTCGAGGTCGAAGTAGGTGTCCAGTCGCGACACAACGGTTGCGCCTTTGTAACCTGGATCGATCGACGCCAGCGCTTGTTCTTCCGAGCTCATCCCGAGCTCCGCCGCGAGGGCGGCATCTTTTGGAGCGCGCGCTTCGATGACGCCGAAGGCAGAGGAGATCAGGTCGACCGCGCTTCGAAGCTGCTCCAGACCCCCGCGCGTGATGAACGCCGGACGCAACGACCGGCATTGCACGACGCCGCCGAAGGTCAGCCCGGCATCTGCTTGCGCGCGCGCAAACTCGGCGACGACAGCGGGTCCTGCGAGCGCAGGGTCAGCGCACAGTTGGTGGTAACGATCGATGGCGCGTGTTAGCCACGCATCATCGCGCGTTACGGGCGCAACGGATGCCAAGAAATGCCGGCCTGAAATGGCGCCGGTAGAAGTTACGGAAACTCACGCGCGCCAAGCTCGCATCGGTGAACCACGAACCGCCGCGCGCGACATAGTGATCGCCGTCGAACCAAACCTCCGAATACTCCGGATACGGGTAGACGACAAAGCCGGGATATCCGCGAAATTCAGACGACGTCCACTGCCACAGATTGCCGTAGGTGTCGTTCAGTCCTAGCGCGCTGCGGTGCTCCGCATGAGCACCAACGGGGTGCGTCCCCCATGTCGTGCGCTCTGACGTACCACTACTGACAAACTCGTCTCCCCACGGATAACGGCGGACGCGGTCAGCGACGGGATCAAAGCCAGCGGCAGCCTCCCATTCGAGTTCCGTGGGCAACCGCTTTCCGCGGAAGCGAGCATACGCATCTGCTTCAAACCAGGAAATGCCGGTGACAGGCGCATCCGGCCGAAGCGGTTCATCGGTAAAGAACGAGCGCTCGTGCCACCCGGGGCCTGTCCAATACAAAGGAGCCCGAACGCCCTCACGCTCTTTCCACTCCCAACCGGCATCAGTCCACCACTCTCGCTTGTCATAGCCGCCCTGTTCGATGAACTCGGCGTACTCGGCATTGGTCGTCAGATCACGGTCGATCGCAAACGCTGCGAGATCCACCTCGCGTTTGGGCAATTCATTGTCGTACACAAATCCGTTGCCATCCGCGCCGACGCTCACATGCAACGCAGCTACGGCGATCTCCGATGGTGGCTGGGCTCGCCTGCCCACGGGCGGGGCAGGCCCTTTGCGTTTTGCTTCGAGCGGGAGCGATTGCAGCACGAATGCGACCGTCTCTTGATGTTGCAACTCGTGCTCGACGACGAGCCCGCGCACGTACTCAAGCGTGAGCCTATCGCCGCCAATCGTCCCTGCCGCTGTCGTCGCAAGAACGTGTTCGACGCGCTCGAGCGTCTCGCTTAAATACGCTTCGATCTCAGCGCGACTCGGCAGCACCGGCGCCTCCTCGCGCGGCGTTTTTATCGGGTCAAAGTGGACATCATACGCGGCGTTAATACTCGATTGTCCTGCAAAGCGCTGCAGCACCCAATAGTTTTGATACACGCCGATATGGGCAAGATGCCAGAGCAAGGGACGAAATCCAGGCATCGGCGCGGTGCGCAGGACATCATCAGAGGTCACTAGGTCGAAAAGTTGAAGCGTCTGCGACCGTATCGATCGCAGAGATGGTGTCGCTGGCGCAAGGCTCTGGGTGCTCATCGAAGGACCTTACGTGAATCAACAGCCGAATCCTCGAACTTCTAGTGCCGCCGCAACGCTGCTCCCCGGGGCTCTTGATCTTGACAGCGCGTGCGCATATATACAAGCGCATGCCAAACCTATCGCGCAATGGCGCCATGGTCTTGAGTATGAATTGATCGGCTTCGATCGCGACACAAACGAGCGCATCGACCCCGCCACTGTGCAGCAACTGTTGCAAGCGATGTGCACACGCGGCGGTATCCCGCACGTTGAAGAGGCGAATATCATCTCAGTGCGCCTGCCGTATGGAGAGCTCACGCTCGAACCGGGCGGCCAGATCGAGTTTTCCGGATTTCCCGAGCGCACGATCGCAGATGTCAAAAATGAAATGCGGCGCTTTCTCGCCGATCTTCACGAACAGGCGGAAGCGCTTGGCGCATACTTCATCGGGCTGGGTTTTGATCCGTTGCGTTCCTTGGAAGAGCAACACTGGATCGCCAAACGCCGCTACCGTATCATGCGTCCGTACTTGCGACAACGTGGCGGATATGGCTGGGACATGATGACGCGAACTGCCGCAATCC
>JAFANK010000169.1 GCA_019232725.1 Vulcanimicrobiota bacterium
TCGACGCAGTTGGTTTTCCGCGGATCAGCGCGCGGTCATCGATCGCCTCATCGCACAGACGCTTCCCTACGAGCCGGCCAATCGGACCGCTATTGAGTCTGAACAAATGCGGTGGGCGCTCAAGCCCAATGATGCGCATGGCGGGGAAGACGTGACGCTTGGCTGGGAGTGCGACGCACATGCCTGGCGCGCGGCACTCGATCGAGCTGCGACGGGCCAGTGGGTCCTCCAGGAGCGTGTCCAGCCGACGTATGGCTCGTACCCGGTATTCGACGCAACCGCGGTGGAGCGAGGCGCTCCTGTGCGCCGTCTCATCGCGGACTGCAACGCTTATTTGTTCCGCGGTGCACTTGGCGGCATCCTCACGCGGCTTTCAGAGACCGCAGTGATCAATGTCTCGCAGGGTGGCCAAGCGATTCCGACCTTTGTGATTGCGCCGTCGGCGTAGTGTTGTACCCCGCGTCCACGCGACGGTCAGAATAGATTTGGACTTTATGCTGCGCGGAACACGAGTGCGGCGTTGAGACCGCCGAAGCCGAAACTGTTCGAAAGCACAAGGCGTTGGCGCAATGCGACCGCTGATGACGGGGCATAGGAGAGATCGCAACCCTCGCCTGGTTGCTCCAAGTTCACGGTTGGAACGACAGTGCTGCTTTGGATCCCCATGGCGCACACCGCGGCTTCAACCGCTCCAGTCGCTCCCAGCGCATGGCCCATCATCCCTTTGATCGCGGACACCGGCATACGGCTTGCGTGATCGCCGAACACCGCGCGAATAGCACGGCTTTCCGTCGGGTCGTTGAGCGCCGTGGAAGAGCCATGCGAATTGAGGTGATCCACTTCGTCCGGCTGCGCGCCCGCTTCACGTAAGGCCGCTTGCATGGCGCGGATGGCTTCGCGCCCGTCTGCACGGGGCGCGGTCATATGATCGCCGTCGTTGGTCAGTCCGTACCCGACAATTTCCGCATACGGCACGACCCCACGCGCGATCGCATCCTGCTCGCGCTCTAACAACAACAGACACGCGGCTTCAGCCATGACGAACCCATCGCGGCCCGCGTCGAATGGCCGGCTCGCACCGGCTGGATCACCGTTGCGCGTGGACATCGCGCGGATGACGTCAAACGCACCGAAGGTCAATGGCGCGAGCGGCGCCTCGACACCACCGGCGATCGCGGCACTGCAGATGCCGTCGCGGACGGCGCGAAACGCGTCACCGATCGCGACCGCACCCGCAGCGCAGGAATTCGAATTCGACACGGACGGCCCGTGCACGCCGAAATGAATCGCGACGTTACAACATGCAGCTGCGCCGAACACGCTGAGCGCGAGCATCGGATGCACGGCCTTGATGCCACGTTCGTAATACGCGGCGTATTGCTGCTCGGCGTAGGCCACGCCGCCGAGCGCTGTGCCGATCCAGACACCGAAGTCACCGTCGCCACGTTTGGGTGTGTAACCAGCATCATCAAACGCGAGCTGTGCTGCGGCGATCGAGAATTGGCTGAAGCGATCGGTGCGCTGCGCCTCCTTACGCGCGAGCAACGCCCCCGGATCAAATCCGTTGACTTGGCCGGCCACCTTGGATCTGAACGCGCTCGCGTCGAAACGATCCACTGCCTGCACGGCGCGGCGGCCGGCTCGAGCGCCATCCCACAGCTCGGATCGGCCGACCCCTATCGGCGTGATCGCGCCGATGCCAGTGATGAACACGCGATTAGCCATTGCTTGACTCCAGTGCCCGCTTCATGCCTGCGAGCGTTCGGCTTGCGATTGGGTTGATGAAGTAGCGCGCTGCGATGCTCTTCCCGAGCCGTGTGCGCACGATCGGCACGCCGACGGTGGCGAGATCGTGCATGATCTCGATCTTGGTGCCGCTTTCGGTGCGATCGAAAAGCCATGCGACGCGCATGCCGCGAGCCCATCCGCCGATGTGGGTGAACTCGATGCGTGGAATCGCGGGGAGGAGGCGCTGCACAGCTGTCCAGCGGACAAGCACCCACGAGCGCCATGCTGCCATGATCAATGTTCGCTCGTCGTCGCGCTCGTCAAGCACGCGCACCCAGGCATAATGCGATAAGAGCTGCGGCCAATTACTCACGTCTTGCGCGAGCGCGTACGCGGTCTGCGGCGTTGCCTGCACGGTGATCGACTG
>JAFANK010000339.1 GCA_019232725.1 Vulcanimicrobiota bacterium
TCGCAACAAGCTCCTAACAGGAAAATCCGCAAGGGGACGGACGACGCGGCAAATTGGACATAGCTTAAGAGCTGCACGGATGTCGATGATAGGCAAAGGGATCGCGATCTCACTCATACGCGTTAAATCACGCACTGGTGTTCGGTAGTCTAGTGTAGGTCAAGACGGGATAAAACGAATTTTGGTTTATTAACGCGCGACTGCGCGCTAATTAACCTGCTTGACGATCGGAGCGATCATTGCTTGGAGAGCGCGAATGGCGTTGCCGCGGTGCGAGACCGCGTGCTTGCGTGCCGATTCGACTTCGCCAAATGTTGCGCTGTACGGCGGGTACCAGAAAATCGGGTCGTAGCCGAACCCGTTTGTGCCCATCTCGCGTTCTGCGATGAGACCTTCAACTTCGCCGCGGGCCACGACAGGTTCGTAACCCGGGACCACAAGCGCACACACGGAGACAAATCGGGCTGCGCGACCTTTGCCTTCGATTGATCGCAGCACGTTTTGGTTGCGCTCGGCCGTCGACGCGCCGACAAATGGCGTGCGCGCCGAGCGCACACCCGGTCCCCAGCCCATGGCTTCCACTTCTATTCCGGAGTCATCTGCCAAAGCTGGCCCATCGATCTGCTGCGCGAGCGCCGCAGCTTTGAGCACTGCATTCTCTTCATACGTATTGGCGACTTCATCAACGTCGGGATAGTCATCCCCGGCGATCGTCACCGGCGGCAGAAAAGCGCCCCACAGGGTCGCGATCTCACGGAACTTGTCACGGTTCTTGGTCGCCACCACAATGGGCACTCGCGGGTCTAAGGGTATCGACTGCCATGCCACAGGCTCGGGCACGAACTGCAAAGCGTTCCGCTGCTACTCGTCGCGCAGGCGCAGCACCGCCATGAATGCCTCCTGCGGAAGCTCCACGCTGCCGACCTGCTTCATGCGCTTCTTGCCCTCTTTCTGCTTCTCGAGCAGCTTGCGCTTACGCGTGATATCACCGCCATAACACTTCGCCAACACGTTCTTGCGCATGGCCTTCACTGTCTCACGCGCGATGATCTTCCCACCGATCGCCGCCTGGATCGGCACGTCGAACATCTGCCGCGGAATCACCTCGCGCAGCCGCTCCGCGAGCATCCGGCCCCAATGCGCTGCCTTGTCGCGATGGATGATGAACGACAGCGCATCCACCGCTTCTGCGTTCAGCAATATCTCCAGCTTGACCAGGTCACCCGGTCGAAAACCGACGACCTCGTAATCCATGCTGGCATAGCCCTTCGTCCGCGACTTCAGCTGGTCAAAGAAATCGATGATGACCTCCGCCAGCGGTATCTCGTAGCTAAAGATGACCCGCTGCGGCGAGATATAGTCCATCGAGATCATCGTGCCGCGGTGCGTCTGGCACAAATCCATGATCGTGCCGATGTACTCGGCCGGTGCGATGATGGAGCACCGGACATACGGCTCCTCAATCGTCGCGACCTTCGGCTGCGGCGGCAAGTTCGCCGGGTTATCGATGATGAGCCTTTCCCCGCTCGTCGTATTCACATGATACACGACGGACGGCGACGTCGCGATCAACCCGACGCCATACTCCCGCTCCAGACGCTCTTGCACGATCTCCATGTGCAACAGCCCCAAGAACCCGCAGCGAAATCCAAAACCCAGCGCGATGGACGACTCGGGCTCGTACGACAACGATGCATCGTTGAGCTTCAGCTTCTCGAGCGCGTCGCGCAGGTCGCCGTATTCGGACCCTTCATTCGCATACAAACCGCAGTAGACCATGGGCGTGACCTTGCGATACCCAGGCAGCGGCACATGCGCGGGCCGGTCCGCGTCGGTCAACGTATCGCCCACCGCGATCTCCGACAGCGACTTGATATTTGCGATCACATAGCCCACATCGCCGATGCCCAGATGATCACCGGCGCGCATTTCCGGCCGGAACGTGCCCACCTCGAGCACTTCAAAGACCAAATCGCCAGCCATGGAACGGATGCGCGTCCCCGATCGTAACGTCCCGTCAAACACGCGCACGTACGCGATCACGCCACGATACGCGTCATAGTGCGAATCAAAAACGAGCGCTCGCAAGTGATCCTCGCTGCCCTTCGGCGGCGGCACCTGCGTGACGATCGCCTCCAGGATCTCCTCGATCCCGATGCCTTCTTTTGCTGACGCCTTGATCGCCTTATCCGCCTCGATGAGCAGCGTGTCCTCGACGTCGCGCGCTACGCCATCAGGATCGGCCGACGGCAGATCGATCTTATTTATGACCGGGATGATCTCGAGCTTCGCCTCGCTCGCCAAATAAAAATTCGCCAGCGTCTGCGCCTCGATACCCTGCGACGCGTCGATCACAAGCAGCGCACCCTCACACGCGGATAGCGAACGTGAAACCTCATACGAGAAATCGACATGCCCCGGCGTGTCGATGAGATTGAGTTCATACAACTCCCCATCGCGCGCGCGATACTCCAGCGTGACGGGATGCGCCTTAATCGTGATCCCGCGCTCGCGCTCGAGGTCCATCGAATCCAACACCTGCTCTTGCATCTCGCGCTTGGCGAGCGTGCCGGTCAGCTCGAGTAGCCGGTCGGAGAGCGTCGTTTTCCCATGGTCGATATGGGCGATGATGCAGAAGTTCCGCACAAGGCGATTGACGCGCTCTGCAGACGCACGATGGGACATATGCTGAAGATACGGGAAGATCGCGAGCGCGACCTGGGAAGCGCGGACGTCGCGCCGTTAGCGTCTGCTACAAATCGGACCGTCGCCGCAAGCGATGGACGACCACGTTGGTCACGCGGAAAGACTAAAGCTGGGCGACGACCTTGACCGAACCCGAAAGATACGGCGTTGGATCGATCGGGCGGCCCCACAACATGACTTGGTAGTGCACGTGCGGTCCGGTCGCAAATCCGGTCTCACCGATCTCCGCGATCTCTTGACCCTTCTTCACCGTCTGGCCCTCTTCGACGAGCAGCCGCGACGCGTGCGCATACATCGATGAAAGACCGTTACCGTGATCGATGATGACCCGGTATCCATACCCCGCATACCAGCCGGCCTCGACCACGACACCACTCGCGGTGGCCACGATCGGCGCACCATAGTCATTCACGATGTCGAGGCCGGGGTGAAAGCCGCTGTCCGGATACGAGCGATAGCCAAATCCTGATGACACATATCCCAGCGTCGGCCAAATGGATGGAATCGCGGCCAAGTACCGTTCCCGCGCGAGCTCACGTGCGATCTTCGCTTGCGCGACTGCGCGCATACGTGACTCAAGCGCCGTTGTCTGACGGCCAGTTTCATCCACTGCGCTCGTGAGCGACGACAACTCCGCCGCTTCAGCGGCAAATCCAAGACTATCGGTGCCGACAACTGAGTGCAGCCAGAGGGTGATCGCGGCCCACACTCCCAAACCACCGTGCTTGGCGTTATCCCTGGTCGATTCGCCGGTCGCCGTCACGTCTGTGCGAATGCCGCCACGCGTGGGCGCTCGCATGCCGTATTGCTTCACCGCACCGGCTCGGGCGGCGGCCTTGTTGCGCGCTTGCGACTGCTGCGCGCTCTTGGGCACGATGACGTGGGTCAGCCGATGCATCTCCTCGTCATCGCGTTGCAGCGTCCCCACACGCTGCCACAGCATGCGTGTCTGCTTGGAGAACGACGTCAGTTCCTGACGCTGGTGGGCCTCCACGGTTTGGAGTGCGCGCAAGCGCGATTCTGCCGCATGTACGTCAGCCACGTGCGCGACCAACAAAACGACCGCGATGAGCACAGCGCTTACGCCTGCCAACGTGAGATGCCGGTGCGAAAGCTCTAGCTTGTAGACCGATCCCGCATCGTGCGGCACGATCTTCACGAGCACGCGCCGGCGCGGGCACAAAAGCCACGCGACGACCTTGCGCAGCCGCTCGTGCGCCCCCGCTCCCGCGTCGACCGCTACCGCGGCGCTAGGATTTTTCGGCGCCTCTGGCAAGCTCGATGGCTCGACGTTCTTCCTCACCTAACTCCTTATCCGCGCTGAAGTTGCGGATCGCCTTAGCATACGTCCTCACTTCCTCGCGCGAATAGATGCTTGAGACGAGGAAGCCGTTGCCGCGCCCGTCGACGACGGCGAGCGCGTATGAGAGCTCAGAGCCAACGTCGGGAAACGCATTGAACCGAACGAACCCGACCCGCTGCAGCGTGCGCGCAGACGTCGCTTCCAAGTCGTCCACGCGAGCGCGCAGAGCAGCGAGATCCTGCGGGGTTCCCGCCGCCATCCTCTTGTCCGATGGCCCGCGTGCCGGAGCAAAACGTCGACGCGCAATGGCCAGGTGGTATACGATCGCGATGAGCACCGCTGCAGCAAATGACATCGCGAAGATGGGAGACGTCACGGCGCCGCCCAGACCTGCCAGGAATGACGAGAGAGCGTCGTTCATGGCGCTAGGCCCGCAGATTCGAATCGCACCCCTGCACTCCTCCTCGAGCGAAGTCACAGCCACAGCGGGATGTCCCGAGCAAGAAGGGAGGCTCAGGCTAGAGTGTTCCGCGGCACTCGAAAGGTTCCACATGCCGCTGCTACCTTCCGGTCCTGACGGGGTTAGCGGATTTTCGTCGCGCGGACTCTAGCCGTCAGCGCCTCCCACAGCGATCTTTGATCGCACGAGCAAATGCCATGCGGACATGCGTTCGCCCTTGTGAAAGCCGCGACTTCCGTCGCGCTTCACCGTCGCAAGCAAGAGCATCTTTGCTGCAGGACGAGTGCGCCGAAGGCGAGCGCACACATTATCGATGATCTCGGCGTTCACACTGGCGGAGAGGGAGGGATTCGAACCCTCGAGGCGGTTTAAGCGCCTACACGCTTTCCAGGCGTGCCTGTTCGACCGCTCCAGCACCTCTCCATAACACGCCTGCGCGCCGACGAACCTTCACGCGCACACCGGTGCTTCCTCCCGCACGCGCATCGTGCCGCAGCGATTTGCATCGTTTTGCGCAGCCATCATGACGTCATCGCATCATGAAGGCGCATCGCATGGACGCGCCTTCGCACATGGCGGAGAGGGTGGGATTCGAACCCACGAACGGGTATAAGCCGTTACTCGCTTTCGAGGCGAGCGCGATCAACCAACTCTGCCACCTCTCCTTGGTTGATGTTTCGCTGATGCGCGCTTTTTATGACGCGCGATCTACAATTCAGAATTTCGACGCTCGCGGAAAAACACACGGAGCATCTCCGCCGCCTCCGCTTCTCTCACTCCCTTCTCCACTT
>JAFANK010000043.1 GCA_019232725.1 Vulcanimicrobiota bacterium
AGGCCTGCGCGTCGTCTGCACTGATCATCGCGGTGCAAGAGCTTGGCGCGCTCCCGATCATGATCGCCGGCAGCGCCGCGCAAAAGCAGGCCTATCTCCCCAAGCTGGCAAGCGGGGAGTGGATGACATCGTACGCGCTGACCGAGCCCACCTCGGGATCCGATGCGGCCAATATGCGTACGACCGCTAAACGCGAGGGAGATTCGTACGTGCTGAACGGCACGAAGGTCTTCATCACGAACGTCGCGGTCGCCGATATCTGCATCGTGTTCGCAGTGACCGATGCCACGCTCGGACCGAAGGGCGTGTCAGCTTTCATCTGTCACACGGACGATCCCGGATTCCGGTTGGGCAAAGTCGAGCACAAGATGGGCATCCGTGGCTCGCCGACCAATGAAGTCGTCCTCGACGCCTGCCGCATTCCAGCCGACCGGCTGCTCGGTGCAGAGGGTGAGGGTTTTAAGATCGCGATGGCGACTTTGGACAAGTCGCGTCCCGGCGTCGCCGCACAGGCGCTCGGCATAGCGCAAGGTGCGCTGGATTTCGCTGCCAACTATCTGAAAGAACGCGTCGCGTTCGGCAAGCCGCTCGCCAAGCAGCAAGGGCTGCAATGGATGGTGGCAGACATGGATCTCGAGACGCAGGCGGCGCGCCTGTTGCTGTATGAGGCAGCGCACAAGTGCGATCTCGGAGACGATGACGTCACCTACTGGGGTGCGCTGTGCAAGCTCAAATGCGGGGACGTCGCCATGAAGGTCACGACCGATGCAGTGCAGCTGCTCGGCGGTTACGGCTACATGACCGAGTACCCCGTCGAGCGCATGATGCGCGATGCCAAGATCACCCAGATCTACGAGGGCACGCAGCAGATCCAGCGCATCGTCATCGCCCGGCAACTGCTCGGTAAGTAGCGCCGCACTTCATTCCTCTGCTCGAAGAAAGGTCACAGGAGACGGTGGCAATCGTTCATACGCTCGGCTTCCCCCGCATCGGGGCAAAACGCGAACTCAAAAAGGCGCTCGAGTCGTTTTGGAAGGGCGACATCAGCGCGGCGGATCTCGAACAAGCCGGTCAGCGCTTGCGCGAACAGCACTGGCGCCTGCAGGCCGATGCGGGACTCGACTATGTGAGTGTCGGCGATTTTTCGTACTACGATCAGGTGCTCGACATGACCGCGCTCGCCGGCGCAATTCCCGCGCGCTATGGGTTTTGCGGTGGCAGTGTCGACCTGCAGACCTATTTCGCCATGGCGCGCGGCTCGGCGTCTGCGCCCGCGATGGAGATGACCAAGTGGTTTGACACCAATTACCACTACATCGTTCCCGAATTCGAAGCAGGCATGACGTTCCGGGTCAGCACGAGCAAGCTGGTCGAAGAGTCGCGTGAAGCGTTGCGCCTCGGTTTTGCGCCGAAGCCCGTGCTCATCGGGCCCCTGACCTTTCTGTGGCTTGGCAAGGAGCGCGGCGGCGACGGATCATTTTCGCGTCTGCAGCTGTTGCCGGGTCTGTTGGATGTGTACGCGCACGTCTTGCGCGAACTCAAGGCGCTGGGTGTGGCCTGGGTGCAACTCGACGAACCGGCGCTGGCGGTTGATCTTCCGGCACCGTGGCTGGCGGCATTCAAAAGCGCCTACACCGCGCTGTCAAAAGAGGCACCCAACGTCCTGGTTGCGACCTATTTCGGTTCTGTAGCCGATCATGCGCCGTTGCTTCGGGAGCTGCCCGTCGCCGGCGTGCACCTGGATCTGGTGCGCGCCCCTGGACAGCTCGAGGCCTTCCTCACAAAGCTGCCTCCCGAGCGCGTGCTCTCGTGCGGTGTCGTCGACGGCCGCAATATCTGGCGTACCGATCTGCGTCGAGCGCTCGAGTTATTGCAGCAAGTCCGCGCGCAGACAGACAATGTGTGGGTCGGCCCGTCCTGCAGTCTCATGCACACCCCGGTCGATATCGACCTCGAGTCCAAGCTCGACGTCGAGCTCAAATCTTGGCTCGCGTTTGCGAAGCAGAAACTGCGCGAGCTCGCCATTTTGGGCCGCGGGCTCGAACACGATGGCCGCGAGGCGATCATCGACGACCTGCAACTCTCCGATACCGTGCAGCGCAGTCGCGAGCAATCGACACGCATCCACGATGCAGCCGTCCAAACCCGTTTGCGCGACCTGCGAGCTGACGACGCCCGGCGTTCGACCACATTCGCCGCGCGCCAGCGCGTGCAGCGCGAACGGCTGCGGCTCCCGGCGTTCCCCACCACGACGATCGGCAGCTTTCCACAGACGCCGGCGATCCGTGATGCGCGCGCCAAGTTCAAAAAGGGCGAGCTGGCGCCAAGCGCCTACGAACAGGCGATGCAGCGCGAGATCGAGCACGCTGTGCGCGAACAGGAGTCACTGGGGCTCGACGTGCTCGTGCACGGCGAAGCGGAACGCAACGACATGGTCGAGTACTTCGGCGAGCAGCTCGCCGGTTTTGCGTTCACGAGCAACGGCTGGGTGCAGAGCTATGGCTCGAGGTACGTCAAGCCGCCGATCATCTTCGGCGATGTCTCGCGTCCGGCCGCGATGACGGTGCGCTGGAGCACGTTTGCGCAGTCCCTCACCCGCAAGCCCATGAAGGGCATGCTCACGGGCCCCGTGACGATCTTGCAGTGGTCCTTCGTCCGCGACGATCAACCGCGTGCGGCGACCGCAACGCAGATCGCGTTGGCTATCCGTGATGAAGTGCAGGATCTCGAGCGCGCCGGCATCCGCATCATCCAGATCGACGAGCCTGCTTTTCGCGAGGGCTTGCCGCTCAAACGTGCCGACTGGCCTGCGTACATCGACTGGGCCGCGCGTGCGTTCCGCATCGCCTCATCTGCGGTCGACGATGCGACGCAAGTCCATACGCACATGTGCTATTCGGAATTCAACGATATCTTCGAAGTGCTCGCGCTGCTGGACGCCGACGTCATCACGATCGAGTCATCGCGCAGCGGCATGGAGCTGCTCGATGCGTTCAAGAAGTTCCGCTATCCGAACGAGATCGGCCCCGGCGTCTACGACATCCACTCGCCGCGCATCCCCACCGAGCACGAGATGCTCGCGCTCCTGGAAAAAGCGGCTGACTACCTGACGGCCGACCAGCTCTGGGTCAACCCGGACTGCGGCTTGAAGACCCGTCGCTGGGAAGAGGTGACCCCGGCCTTGCGCAATATGGTCGACGCCGCGAGGCGCATGCGGGATAGGGTGCCGGTCGCCTAGATCGACCAGGTCGAATCCGGAATCGTCACGTTGAGCACGACGTCGCTGTAGACCACGTGCTTGACCTGTTGGATGTCCTCGTACTGGTCGTACTCCACCGGCAGACCGTCTTGCCCCAAAATCACGACTTCCTTCGTGACGCCGTCATCTTTCGTCGCGTCCGCCACCGGTACGGTTATGGTGGTGTTTGCGCCCTCGGTCTCGGCGGTCATCGCCGTGCTTTTCAAACCGGTGAGATGATCGTAGATGGCGCCGAAGTTCGCATCGGCGATGGTCGTCCCACGAATGGTCGTCGCTAAGTGCGCGTGGATGTTCAGGTTGAGCTTGATCCCGGACAACCACCCTCCTTGATGACCGCTGACGGTATCGCCACCGTGCCACACCGCCGCGCTTCCCTTGCCATCCCCTCCCGTGATGTTCAGCCGCGTGTCGGACGGTTTTTGGAAGAACATCGCGTAGACGCGATCTTGCACTTTGGAACCGCTGATCTCCCTCGAGGTGATCGTGCAGGTATATGTGGTGAGCTTGCCCCAGGCGGCCGCATAGCGCGCCATCGCATCAGCCGGTTTTGTGCTCACCGCGCCGGCCGGCGCAATACCGACCGCGACGATGCATAAGATCCCGGCGATGAACACCGCAAATCGAAGCGGCATAGCCTCACACCTCCGTCAACGAAAGGAGAGCACGCGGGCTTGGGGTCGACGTTCAACGTGCGTTGTCTATCGCCTCGAGCGCGCTCGGGTTCTCGAGCGCGCTGAGATCGCCGAGGTCCGCGGCCTTGAGATAGCGTCCGCGCGCGACGCGGCGCATGAGCTTGGCGTTGCGCGTCCGGGGAAGATCGTCCACGAACTTGATGGCCTTTGGCGCAAGCGCTTTGCCCAGTGCCGCGACGACTGCTTGCATGAGCGCCGCCCGCAGCTCATCACTGCCCTGCCAGCCCGGGCGCAGCACGGCAAGGCACACGACGACGTCACCCTTGATCGCGTCGGGCACAGCGATCGCCGCTGCTTCTCGCACCGATCCGTGGCCGACGAGCGCGCTCTCGTACTCCGCCGGGCCGACGCGCTTGCCGGCGACGTTGATGGTGTCGTCCGAACGGCCGTGGATGAACCAAAAGCCGTCGTCGACGCTCGCCCAGTCA
>JAFANK010000167.1 GCA_019232725.1 Vulcanimicrobiota bacterium
AGACGACGACGATAGCCTTGCAACTCGCGCGGGCGGGTACAGGCAATATCGCGACGCTCGGAAGCGTCACCGTCAACGGTCGGCAGACCGTCTCGACCTCGTCGGCACCTACTGCTTTGGTCGATCCGCAACGCTTGGCTGCGCTCGGCGCCCAAAACGTCACGGACGATCTTGCTCAGCAGATCGCGCTCACGATGACGCGGCCCGCGGGCGGTGCGCCTGGTCTTCCCCAGACGGCGAGCCTTCGTGGCCCCGATCCGTCCGAAACGCTCATTGACATCGACGGCCATGAAATGAACAACGCCAACACGGGCGACTTCGACCTGCAGCTGCTGGACCCGTCGGAGTTCTCGAACATCCAAGTCGTGTATGGCGTCGGACCGGCGTCGCTCGGCGGTGCCAACACGCAAGGCGGTACGATCAACTTCCATACGATCGACCCGACTACGCAGGATCATGGCGTGATCCGCGCATCGGCGGGCTCGTTCGATACCTCGGGCTATACGCTGCAAGCTACTGGAACTGCCGACCAGCGACTGGGCTACGCGCTTTCCTATCATCATTATTATAGCGCCGGCGCGGTCAGCGATTACCTCATCTCCTACGAACCGGTCCCGAGCCTTCCGGTCGTGGACCAAACGACAGTCGGTAGTGCGATCAACGCGAGCTCCACGCTTGCGAAACTGCGGTACGCGTTCGGCGCCACCGGCGGTTTTGTTCAGGTATCGTATTGGAGCACGGCCGCGTACCGCGACCTCTCTGGCCCCTTGAGCTTTCCCGATAACCCGCAAGCGTTTGGCCCGGGATCGCTCTTCACCGCGTTCCCGGGAGCATCCGTATCATCCATCTCTCCTGCGTACGCCCTCGACCTGCAACTGCCCCTTGGCAATCGCGGTGCCGCGGGCATCGCACCGTCCACGCTCACCGTGCGGCATCTGACGAGCACCATCGACCAGTCGACACCCAACCTGCCACCCGGTTACAATTCGTACTTGCTCGACGAACGTGATGTGCTCGGTGACGACTCGGCGCAATGGGATCGCTATCTTCCCAACGCCACATTCAGCTTTTATGCAGATTTTCGTCGCGAGCAATTGACCTTGCCGCCGAGCGCACCGTTTGCGCCCGGTGTCACCCAGCAGTCGGAGGATCAGACGACGTACGCGGCCAGAGGACAGTGGGATCCCACGACGCACTTGCATTACAGCGCGGTGCTGTATTTCAGCCGCTACTCGACATTTGGGACGAGCACGGATCCACGGCTTGCGCTTGTGTGGACGCCGAACAGCAACAGCATGCTGCGCTGCTCTTTCGGCACTGGCTTCCGCGCACCGCTCCTTACCGAACTGGCGATTAACCCGAACCTCACCGCCGAGCACACCAGCGAATACGAGCTTGGTTATCAGGAGCATCTCGGCGGCTCTCGCGTTTCACCGACATTCGAGGTTGATGCCTATCACACAAACCTGCGCGACCCTATCTACTTCGCACCGAGCACAAATCCGGCCCTCGGCCAGTTCAGTTTCATCGAAAATCTTGGCGACGTCGTGTATACGGGCGCAGAATTTCGCGCCGAGCAGCCGCTGTCGAGTAGCGCTGTGTTGAAGGCCTCCTATGGCATCGCCATCGCGTACCCCGTGACGAATCCTGCGCAAGCCAACGCAAACGCGCCTCCCCTCGTGGCGGGAGAACAGTTCCAGGGCATTCCGCCGCACAAGGCGCTCCTGTCGGTCGACGGCTCAGCAGCGCAAGGTTTCAGCTATACGGTGGGCGCCGGCTGGGAGGCCGAGAACAATGAGCTCAATCGGCCCTCATTCTGGTTGTATAACGCAAATGTCGGAAAGCAATTCGGCCACACCCAGTTGACATTGAGCGCGCAAAACCTGGGGAACGAGTTCGCGGATAAGTTCACGTTGATCAATACGGGACCCCCATATAGCCTCGTCCCGACGAACGCTTTCTCGTTGCCAGGTCTGACCTTAGCATTCACCGTCACCCAACACGTCTGACGCAATATGTAGCGGCAATATATGTAGGGGCGGCACTCTACGTGCCGCCCAAATGTAGGGGCGGCACTTTACGTGCCGCCCTAGGTTTTCTCTAGGCCTGCGCACAAATTTGGTGCAGCGCTTGCATGCAGCGAGCGTTCGCTATGGGATGATGGTGAAATCGGCAGACACGACAGACTTCAATTGGAGCCGGAGAAAGGGAAACCGTCTCCGGGATGCGCTCAACATCGGCGGACTCTGTGCCCTGCACGGGCGTGACAACGCCGAGCCAAGCTCTGTGAACGCAGAGAAGGTGTAGAGACTGGACGGGCGCGGCCTACGTCGTGAGAACGATAGGGCTAAGGCACAGTCCGGACCACAAACGCACGAGGTCGGTGGCGAAAGCCATAGTGGTGCGAAAATCTGTTGCCCGAAAGGGCATCCGGGTTCGAGTCCCGGTCATCCCACATGACTTTGCTTCATCACTCGTGCTAGGGACCGGGTAAGCCGCCAGGATTCGTCCGTTGCACGCTGCTCGGGTGTTTGGGAATGTGCACGCGGGTCGCGTAGAACTGCATCAAACCGAAGCGCGTGCTCGAGAACGTACCGGTGATCTCCGTCTTGGTCACCGTGCCCTGAACGTTCCACTGCAATGAGCCGCTGCCGATATCAAGCTTGATCTTGTTATCCGGCGTGATCGTGCCGCTGACCGGGTATTCACGGCCAAGGAACGGATCTGTCGGATACGACGGGTTGTCCTGGTCGGAGTCGCCGAGGTATCCGCCCGTGATCTTACCGTTCATACCGACTTTGAACACCATCGATCCGGTGAAGTTCCACTGCGCATCGAAGTCCTGCGCGGACTGACATCGGAAACCGATCTCGCGGCCGACCGGAATCGCAAATGGGCTGACCGGCGTCGCAGTCGCCGCCGGCATTGCGGGCGCTGCCGTCGGTTGGGCGACCGCAAGTTCGGGCGAGAGCGCGAGCAGCAGCCCAAGCAATCCGAGCATACCCATCGCGTGTTTCATGAAGGAACCTCCTAACGTCACCGGCCGCGGAACCCACCGCCGCCGCGGAATCCGCCCCCGCCAAAGCCGCCCCCACCATAACCTGCCGAGCGCGCATAGCTGTCGCGGTTGAGCTGGCTGGAAGTGGTATTGCCTCGGGTGGCAGCGTTATTCCAGCCGGTTGATCCTGCGCTGTTCGTGTAGCCGCGGTTTTGACCACTCCATCCTGAGCCGGTTTGGTTTTTCCACTGGCCATTCGCATTGTTGTACTGTTGCCAGCCGCCGGTCGCCGATGGCCGGTACACGTTGCCGTCTTTGCCGGCGTACACGTTGCCGCCGTAGCCCGGTTTGAACTGGTTTGATCCCGCCGCCGGCGATTTCAGCGTGGCCGCATTGCCCCAGTTCTTGTAGGCGTTTCCGGACGTCGCTCCCGCACCGTAGCGATTCCCATACGGAGTGACCGAACCGATGTTGCCTGAGCTGCCGCGCGTCACGATGCCGTTGGGGCCCCAGGCTGCCGCACCGTGCCAATAATTGCCCGTCGCAGGGTTGTAGATCGTTCCTCGGCCAGCGCCGCCGTATGGACCGTACACCGCGCCGCCGCGCCAATAGTTGCCAGTCGCAGGATTGTACCCGCCGGCGACTTTTGCGCCGCCGTATGGTCCATACACACCATACCCGCGCGCGTAACCGCCTGTAGCCGGATTGTAGTATGCGCCGCCGACATACGTTCGCGGCCATCCATAATAGAGCGGATAGCCGCCGTAGAACCCATACCACGGCGCGTACCAGTAACCCATACCATAATAGAGACCGCCATACCACGGATAGTTATACGTGTAGCCGCTCGTGTAGCTGTACGTGACCGTATTCGCATCCGAACTGGCGACGTTGACGTACGTGTCATTGTACAGTGGCTGGTCCGAGGGAATCGAGTAGATCTCTTTCGGCACATTGTCCGCCACGGTCCACGGACCGTTTGGCGAACCCGCTGTGAACCAGACGCCGTTGTCGCACGCATAGTAGGTATCGCCGGCCTTCACGACATCGAACGACGTATTGACCGCATACTCCAGGCTCGTGTTCGGGATCGGTTTGAATTGCGGGTCACCGGCGTACGTCACCGTCAAGGTTGCCGCGGTACGGCTGACCGACGCTTCTCGCGGCACGGACGCCGCACCGATGGCAGCCGCCGCCTGTGCCGTGCCCGGCACGCTCGGAAGCACCCAACCACGCGGCCCATCAGCGGGGATCTTGGCGAAATCGGCCGGCAGATTCTTGCCCGCAAATGTCCAGGGGCCGGTCGATGGATCGGCGGTCGAAAACCATCGGCCTGACGTCAGATAGTAGTACTGCTTGTTCGTCCGGTCATAGAAGAGCGCGGCGTCGGTGTTCTCGATGTACGCAAGTGCTGTGTTCGGGATGGCCACCGCCTTGGGGTCGCCTTTGGTGACGATGGCCTCGGCTTGTTCTGTGGCGAGCCAGACCGTCGGCACCTTCGCGGGAGCTTTCCCGGGAGCGTTGACTGCGGCCTTGACTTGTGACCAATTGTCATCGTCCGGCAGCTGCTTCATGACCGCCGGCAGTTGTCCGGCAGCCTTCCAGGGGCCATTGAGCGATGACGCTTGCAACCAATAGGCCTGGTTGAGCAGATAGTAGCTCTCGACGACCTTGAACACGTTCCAGTTGGTGTTGGCGGCGAAACTGAGATCCGTGCTCACACCCTTGATCGGGCTGAAGATCGGCTTGCCGTCGAAGCTCACCAAGATCGCTGGAGTCTGGCTGTAGAAGATTTTCGGCGGCGCCGTGTTCAGATTGACTTGCTGCTGGCTTGCCTGATCGGCGCCCTTCAGGCTGAGCACGATGGTGTTGAGCGGCACCACACGGCTGCCGAGTTCCGTCGCCTTGCTGCGGATCCACGTGTCCGCGCTTTTTTGCTGATCCGCGGTAAGGCTAGGGAATGAGGTGGAGACGACCTGCACGTTGGACACGACGACCGTGCCGCCTTCGGCATCCGCCACCGTATCGGCCTTGAGGTTCACGACGCCGTACATCGGCGCTTTGCCGGGCTGCTGCGCTGACACCGCCACGCGCGCGTAGAGCTCTTTGTAATCTTGCCAATCCGTCGCTTGCGGCTCGTAGAAGGTCACGGTGATGCCGTTCACGTTCGTGGTCACTGGCCAGGTGGTGGCGGCCTGGGCAGCGGCGCACGTCAGCGACCAGAGGCATAGAGTAAGGATGCCGGCGGCGAACGCTGGCAATGCGATCTTGTTCATAGCAAGCGGGGGTTTTGTTCCGTCGCGGCTGCGGTCCTATGCAGCAGGGGCCGCCTCTTTGGCCGAATAGGACTAAGGACCGCATGGCGCACTCTCGCGACGACGAGAAATTCTCAAAAGCGATGGCTAAAAACCCGTTCGCCAAGCTCACGCGCGGCCTCCGGGCGCTTCGCGGCGCGTTGCGGCGTGCACTTGCGGACGCCCGATATGAGGACGAGCTGCGCGAGCGCTTCCCCCAGGTGACGTTCGGCCGCGATGTCCTGATCAAGCGCATGGAACGCTTTTATCCGGGCAGACGGGTCTTGATCCATGACCGCGCGTTCTTGCATTGTGCCGGCACGCAATGGGCAGGATACCGCGGGTCGATCACGCTGGGCGACAACTGCGAGGTCGGCCCCTATGTGGCGATCTGGGGTGCCGGCGGCGTCACGATCGGGCGCAACGTGCACATCGGCGACCACACGACCATCACCTCACACTCTGCCAAGCACATTCCGCCGGGCGATGACGATGTCTTCAAACCACTCGACATCGGTTTTGGGGAGATCGTGATCGGCGACCATGTCATCATCTGCGCGCAGGTGGTGATCGGTCCGGGCGTACGCATCGGCGATCATGCCATGATCGGCGCGAACTCCGTCGTGCTGGGCGACGTTCCCGCGAACTGTTTTTA
>JAFANK010000037.1 GCA_019232725.1 Vulcanimicrobiota bacterium
CTTGGTAATCCCGGCTTTTTCTGGGGCACGGCTGCCGTGCCGTTCGGCGTGACCGCGCACAGCGCGATCATCGCGGCGCGCTTTGAGACGCCGGGCGGGCGCAAGTTCATCGTCCATTCGATGGCACCGCTTGAGATCCAGGGCAAGCGCCACACACTACCTGCGGATCTGCGTTATGCCGTGGTGCCACGAGTGGTGAATCATCCGACATCGTTGCGCAATGCGGTGACCTTCGAGCGCATCGTGCCCGAACGAGTCGCAGCCGCACATCCGGTACGGTTATCTCCTTTGGAACCGCATCATATCGCGTGGGAAAACGCGTCAACGATCCCTCGCATGCTACGTGCTCCTGGGTGGTCAGCTCCTAAAGAGCCAGCCTTACAACCGGGCCATCCGGTGACGCCCGTGATGCACCCCATCGAGCATCCAGTCATCCATCCGGTGATTCATCCGGCGATGACGATGCCGTTTGCTCCAGGCATGCAGCGTTTCCCGATGTCGCAGTGGCAGTTCCAGGCACCCAGCAGACCTGCGTCTGCACCGGTGGCGACCGCACCGAAGTAAAAGCGTTGCGAAAGGCCGCTTGACCGGCGCGCCGAACGGCGTGAAGCCGGAGGCGTGGACGATTACGTGCCGACTCTCACTGATGTCTGGGATTTTCTCGTCGGCTTCAAGGAAGCTACCGAGGCGGGCTTTGCCCGAGTAGAGCTGCGCCTTGACCACCTCGAGAAAGATGTAGCCGAACTCAAAGTCGATGTAGCTAATCTCAAGATCAACATGAAGCAGCTGCAGGTCGATATGGAACGGCTCGAGCGACGCGTCATCCGCATCGACGATCGGCTCTCTGTCATCGAGTCAGCCGACGTGATCCGGCGCCTGGACGACCACGAGCGGCGCCTCAGCCGCCTCGAGCAGCACCCGATCTAAGCCGCGTTGTTTCTTGTACCAAGTGGCCGTTAAGCCGTGCCCGTCACGCGGCGCATTTCTCGGTGCAGCGGCAGCCGCTTGAAAACACTGTCACGCGTGACAAAACCGATGAGCGTGCCCGTCTCGTCGATGATCGGGATCTGCCCGACACCGCTTTTCGATAACATCTGGATGACATCGACGGCACTTGCGCTCGGCGGCGCCGATTTGAGATCTGCGGTACGCGTCATGAGCGATGTCACGTAGGCACTTGCCGGGGCGCGGTCGGTGAGCTTGACAAAATCTCCCATCGTGATGATGCCGAGCAGCTGATCCCCGAGCATGACCGGCAGCGCGCGATTACCGGTCCGCATCATCGTCTGCAAAGCCACGTCAGCCGTGGCATCGGCTGGCACGGGCTCCGCTGGGGGCACGGCTATGTCGCGCGCCGTCAATCCTTGGAGCGCGCTCAACAGCTCGGCTTGCATCTGCTCGGCACCGCCCGCCTGGAGCAAGAACCAGCCGATGAAGATGAGCCACAGACCCCACGCTCCGCCGCTATAGAGCATCTGGAAAACACCGTATGCGACAAGACCGATCGCGAGGACGCGTCCGACGTTGGCAGCCACTTGCGTGGCGCGCAGACGGCTTTTGGTCCAGCGCCAGACGAGCGCATGCAATACGCGGCCACCGTCGAGCGGGTAGGCCGGCAGCAAGTTGAAGATGCCCAGCACGAAGTTGGCGTATGCGAGATATGCGCTTGCGATGCCGAGCGGCGTTTGTGGGCCGAGCGCCATGCTCAGCGCGAGGAAAACGCCGGCGAGCACGATGCTCGTGAGCGGACCGACAAACGCAATCCATGCCTCGACGGGCGCCGTGCTCGGCTCGCCTTCGAGGCTCGACACGCCGCCGAAGATGAAGAGCGTTATCTGCCGGATGGGGATGCCGCGACTGCGCGCCACGAGCGAGTGCGCGAGTTCGTGCGCCAATACGCTTGCGAAGAAGAACAGCGAGGTGATGAGGCCGAGCGACATCCGTCCGGCCGGCGACAGGTGCAGCCTCCCGAAGGTATCGCTGTTCGCCAATACCCACGCCCAGAACGCGAAAATGAACAACCAGCTGAGGTTGATGACGATGTCGATGCCGAATATCTTGCCGATGCGCATGCAGCCTTCGTCTTAACGAGGCGACGCGTCAACCCCTGGACCGGTTGTTGCTACGTGTATGCCGAGACGCTTATGTGATCGAGCAGCCAGGTGCCGCCAGTTCCGGAAAGCGAGGCGCCGCAATATGCACATTTCAGCGCGCCGGCTTCGACCGGTGCACCGCAGGACGGACAGTGCAGCGGCGCGCCGTTCGCTGCGGCTTGCGGCGTCGTGCTGCCGGCTGGCCGCGTGAACGTCGCGAACTCGGTGAAGGACTGCGATTGTGCGCTGCCTTCGGTGACGAGGTTCGTCATATCGTCTTTTGTGTAACGTTTCGCGCTGCCCGTGAACCGCACGGTGATCGCTTGCGTTGCGCCGCCGATCGCCACTTTGAAAGTGGTCGGCGCATCCAGACTGACATCGCTCACGATCCGGGTGCAGCCGCTCGAGCGCCAGCCGCTGATGCGTGCGGCGAGCGCTGTCGCGAAGGCCGGGGTCACGACTGCGCTGACATCGTCAGCGTTCATCGAACCCTCCGCACCCAGCGCCGCGGCATACGTCTTCGCCGCCTGCGTCAGAAACGTCGATTCCAAAAACGCGGGGTCTGCTTTTTGCAACGTCTCGAGCTGCGCGCGTGCCTGGACCCACATGGGAGGCGCGCTCGGGGCTGGGGCTTGCGCGAGCTCGCCGGCCACATCCGGCATGGGCATGTTGGCGTCGGTGTTGTCGACGAAGACGAACTCGCGATCGGTATTGCGCGTCAAGCCGTTGAGCAGCGCGCCAACGCTGCCGAGGAGCTCCGACCAAAAATCGCCCAGCATGGTCCTCCGCGGTGAGACGCCCGCGATGCGCGTCTACATTATACTACTTCGGCAGCGACCAAGGGTGTCAGGGACGGCCGCGTGACAGCGCGCACAGCACCAGGCGCTCGACCAGGCCTTCATACGATAGCCCGGCAGCCCGGGCTGCGTCCGGGAAGAGG
>JAFANK010000045.1 GCA_019232725.1 Vulcanimicrobiota bacterium
CGACGTCTGATCGCGTGGTCACACCCGAATACCCGACCGCCCAGATGCGCAAGAGCTCTCCCATCGCGGCGATGACGAGACCGGTCGCAGCACTTGAGACTGTGGGCTGGCCGAAGAACACGAGCACGAGTGCGCTCGGCAAGAGCAAAAGCCCGCGATTTTTGAAGACGAACACGCGCCACGGCGAGGGAGATGGTGCGTCAGGCGAGCTCACGAGTGTAAAACTCCAGCAGATCGGACAGCGTCGTCGTCAGCGGAATCGAAGCGTGCCAACCCGTGTCCGCGGCGATACGTGCAGGGTCGCCGCGCAGGCGCGGCGTGTCCACCGGTCGCAACAGTTTGGGATCGCGCCTGATTTGCACGTCGACGGCTGCTATGCGTGCCAGCTCGTCGACGACCTCGCGCATGCTGAGGTCCTTGCCGCTGCAAACGTTATAGACGTGTCCGACCTTCCCCGAGCGCGCGAGACCCACGTACGCAGCGGCCACGTCTCGCACATCGCAGATGTCGCGTCGCGGCGACAAGTCGCCGACGACGATCTCTTGGCTGCCACCGCGGTGTTTTGCCGCAGCGATCTGCTTCGCAAAGGATGACACCGCAAACGTCGGGCTTTGCCCTGGCCCTGTATGGTTGAAAGAACGTGTTGCAACCGCTCGGACGAACCCTGAGCGCGCGAACTGCAGCGCAACAATCTCGGCTGCAGCCTTGGAAGCGGCGTAGGCGTTATTCGGTCGCAGCGGAGCATCTTCGCTCAGCGGCAGTTCCGTTTCTTTGACGGTGCCATATGCATCTGAGGAGCCGACAACCACGACTGCTGCGTCGCGTGCATCTTTGTGCACGCTCTCGAGTAACCGCACGGTACCCAACACGTTCGTTTCTATTGTTGTGAGCGGGTCGCGCTGCCCCTCGGGCACTGATGATTGCGCAGCGAGATGGAAGACCGCGTTGGGTTCGCTCTCGCGCACAAGCGACCGCAGGGTCTGCGCATCCGCAAGGTCGCAGCGCCGCCACCCGACCCGAGCGGCCGTAGCTGGTTCCAGCGTCGTCAACGTCGGCGTTTCGCCACGAATGATCCCGGTGACCGTGGCGCTCTCATCCAACAAGGCTCGCACGAGCCATTGACCGACGAATCCATCGGCGCCGGTGACGAGAGCCCGCATCAACTGAGCGATCGCGCGTGGCGTTCCAGATCGGCATCGACCATCTGCTCGATCATCTGCTTGAACGTGACCTCAGGCTTCCATCCGAGCTTCCGATGCGCTTTGCTCGCATCGCCGACCAAGATATCGACCTCTGCAGGCCGGATGAATTTTGGATCGAGCACCACATACTTGCGCCAATCGAGGCCGGCGTAGCTGAACGCCGTCTCGACGAGCTCGCCGACGGTGCGCGTCTCGCCGGTCGCGATGACATAGTCATCTGGCTCGTCTTGTTGCAGCATGAGCCACATCGCGCGCACGTAGTCGCCGGCAAAACCCCAATCGCGTTTGGCATCGAGATTACCCATGCGCAATTCGTGCGTCTTGCCGAGCTTGATGCGCGCAACACCGTCCGTCACTTTGCGCGTCACAAACTCCAAACCGCGACGAGCCGACTCGTGGTTAAAAAGCATTCCTGAGCATGCAAAAAGACCGTACGACTCTCGGTAATTCACCGTTATCCAATGTCCAAATACTTTTGCGACGCCATAAGGGCTGCGTGGATAAAACGGTGTTGTTTCCGTTTGCGGCGTCTGTTGCACTTTGCCGAACATCTCGCTACTCGATGCTTGATAGAAACGCGCTTCCGGTTTTGCGGCGCGCATAGCCTCTAACAGACGCCCCACGCCAACCGCTGTGAATTCAGCGGTGAGCACCGGTTGTGACCACGAGGTTGGCACAAAACTTTGCGCAGCCAGATTGTATATCTCATCCGGCTGCGATTCGCGTATCGCACTTGCTATCGAATGCTCGTCGAGCAAATCGCCAGATAGCAGCGTGACCTTATCGATGATGTGCGCTATGCGGTCGAAGGAGTTGGTGCTCGATCGTCGCGTCAAACCGAACACTTGATAGCCGCGCTCGAGCAAAAACTCGGCCAAATATGATCCGTCCTGACCGGTAATACCGGTGATCAGCGCACGTTTTGCCATTCTGAATGCTTACCGCTTGCAGCGAAGCCGCCCTTTTTTGGCGGCGTAGTTTGTAACGGCGCCATGTGTCGAGCAACCATTTATTATCACGCACGTGCCGGTCGCGGCTAGACGACTTGCGCTGGGCCGCTGCCCACCGCACGCTCATTGGCGAACGCGACGACGCCAATCCCGCAGAGCGCGATGGATCCGCCGATCGCCGTCAGTGGCGCGATGACCTGATGCAGCACAAGAAATGCAAAGAATGCCGTCAAGATCGGCTGTGAGAGAAACGAAATCGCTACGACCGCTGCCGGCATATGGCCAAGCGACCACGACACGAGCGTATGACCGAGCACGGTCGGCAAGAGCGCGAGCCCAACGCAGATCAAGAGATCGTTTGGTCCAAGCGTCGCGGGCGCACGCAATGCCACAAGCGCGAGCCACACGCATGCGGCACACGCTCCGTACACGATCCACGCATAGCGTAGCGCATCCACGCGCTGGCGCACGTGCCGACCAAGCAACAAGTATCCTGTCTCCGCGACCGCCGCCGATAGCGCGAGCGCATCGCCAACAAATGCCCGCCCTGAAACGTGGAAATCCCCGACCGTGATCACCGCAGCGCCGCTCACCGCGATCGCCATCCCGGCGATCATCGCAAGTGAGGGTCTCTCACCGAAGAGCAGCGCAGCGGCGATGGCCACGAACACCGGGTCCATGCTCACCAGCAGCGCTGCGCTCGAGACCGTGGTGAACTGCACGGAGAGCGCCCACAACGTCACATCCATAGCGAACAACACACCCGCAAGTGACGCAAGCCGGCCATCTGACCCTGCGATGGTGCGGTGCCGCAGCGGATCGGCGCTCGTACGCGAGATGAACACGAGCGGCCCCATCATGAAGACCGCTATCAACATGCGATAAGCGACGATCGTGAACGTCGATCCGCTCGCGAGCTTGTAGAGCACCCCCGCGGTCGATAACGCGGCGATG
>JAFANK010000058.1 GCA_019232725.1 Vulcanimicrobiota bacterium
TCGAGTTCGCGAAAGTCGCGTTCTCTCGTGAGGGCACGTATCGCCCTCAGGTTTTCACCCATATCGGCTCGGTGCTGCTGCGCGTCTTTTTGCTCTCGACCTTGTGGACCGCGCTTTATCGCAACAACGGCATCCAGGCAGGCATCACGCTCGACGCCATGATCACGTACGCGACGCTGGCGCTGCTGCTCGACCTCATCTACGGCGTGAACGGCGCGTATGTCATCCGCGAGAAGATCCGTGAAGGATCCATCGCCATCGATCTGATGCGCCCGATCTCGGTGCCGCTGTATGTCTTAGCGGATACCATCGGCCAGACGTCTTTTGCGGCGCTGCAGATCATCCCGGCACTCTTGCTTTCGCTGTTGCTCGTCCATGTCGACGCCCCCGTGACGCCAGTCGCCGGGCTTGCCTTTGTGGTCAGCGTGCTGCTCGGCTTCATCGTCAACTTCTTCCTCGATCTGATGATGGCGACGATCACCTTTTGGACGATGGAGATCTTCGGTGTGCAGCTCATGGTGCAGTTCATCTCATCGCTGCTCTCGGGCTCGCTTGTCCCGTTATATTTCTTCCCGCCTGGCATCTTGCAAAAGCTCGCACTGTCGTCGCCGTTCGCCGCCATCTATAACGCACCGCTGTCGATCTACATCGGAAAAGTTGCGGGATCCCAGATCGCGGCGATGATCGGATTCCAGGTGTTCTGGGCGGCATGCTTCGGCGTGCTCGCGATCGCGCTCTGGCGCATCGGCGAACGTCGGGTGGTGATCCAAGGTGGTTAGCCGCTATCTATCGACCTATCGTGAATTCTGGCGGCTCAACACCCTGACGCTGCTCGAATACAAGGCGAATTTCTTCATCTGGTTTGTGTTCACCATCATCTACCATGGCGTTGCCATCGGCACGATCTGGATCATGATGTCGCGCTTTCCGCTCATGAATGGCTGGGACTGGCGCCAAGTGTTCTTCCTCTACGCGCTCTGGATGGTGGCGCACACGCTGAACAACACATTTTTCTTCACGGTCGGCAACGTCGGCGAACATGTCCGGGAGGGTGATTTCGATCGCTTCCTCGTGCGGCCGCTCGATCCACTGTTCCAAGTGCTCTCACAACCTGGGCAGATCTGGCCGGACGAGCTCGCCGTGGCGCTCGTCTTTTTCGCCTTTGCACAGGGTGCCGTGCATCTGCAGTGGACCGCAGCCTCGACGGCGCTGCTCTTGCTCGCGTTCACCGGCGGTGCGCTCATCGACTTCGCCGTGCAGCTCGCGGTGGCGACGCTATCCTTTTGGGTGATCCGCCTCGACACGCTGCGCTGGGTCATCATGTCGCTGGAGAACGACTTCACGCGCTATCCGCTGTCGATCTACAACCGCGGCGTGCGCATCATGCTCGCGTACGTGTTCCCCTTTGCGTTTATGAACTATTTCCCAGCCACGACGCTCTTGCACAAGACCGCCGAAGCCGGCTACACGATCAATCCCGCGCTTGGGTGGTTGACGCCGCTCGTCGGGGCAGCGTGGTTTGCCGCCGCGTATGCCTTCTGGCGCGCAGGCCTCAACCGGTACAAGGGGACGGGTTCTTAGCTAGATGCGGTCCATGAGCCAGCGGAAATAGGCTCGCCGCGGGGTCTCATCCAGGCGGGGCCACAAGAGCAGACCGCACAGCCGGCACGCGAGTTCGGAATCGCCGTAGCCTAAGGTCGGATACCAATAGTTGCGACGCTCCAAGTTGGGCGACGCGCACTTGGGGCAGACGTGGGTCAGTATCGACGACTGTGCGAGCACGCCCACCCCTTATTTGAGGTTTCCGCGTTTTCCTTGGCGAACGATTCGGGCGCGCGAGCGGTACCGGAGGTCGCATGTCTTTTCATACCATCATCGAGCCGTTTCGCATCAAAGCGGTCGAGCCGATACGCATGACATCGCGCGCAGAGCGCGAGCAGTTGTTGCATGCTGCCGGATACAACGGCTTTTTGTTGCGGGCTGACGATGTCATCATCGACCTGCTGACCGATAGCGGTACCGGCGCGATGAGCGCGGAACAATGGGCGGGCATCATGCGCGGCGACGAGTCGTATGCAGGCGCACGCTCGTATTACCATTTCGCGCAGACCGTGCGTGATATCTTCGGGTTCCGGCACGTGCTGCCCGTGCACCAGGGGCGAGCAG
>JAFANK010000291.1 GCA_019232725.1 Vulcanimicrobiota bacterium
TACAATGAGGACTGCCGAGCACGCCGGGCGGCCGCGGGCGGCGGATTCGCCGCTTGAGGAAAGTCCGGGCTCCGCAGGGCAAGGGTGCCAGCTAACGGCTGGTCGGGGCAACCCGAAGGAAAGTGCCACAGAAACAAACCGCCGCACGCGGCAACGTGTGTGGTAAGGGTGAAATGGTGCGGTAAGAGCGCACCGGCGACACTGGAAGGTGCCGGCCGGGCAAACCCCACCCGGAGCAAGACAGTTGGGATCGCCGGCAACGGCGCGGGCTGCCCGTCCGAATCCCACAGCACGTCGCACGAGGCGCCCGGTGACGGGCGCACAAGAGAGATGGTCGCCGCCGCTTCAGGCGGTACAGAACCCGGCTTACAGGCGTGGCTCGGCAGCGCGCATCGCCGCACCGACGATTATGCACCGCGGCACAGGCGGGGCGCCCTCGCGCGCACCGATAATATGTCCATAGTGGAATCTCCGAAGCCGCAATCGACGGCTACCATCGCGCGTGCAGCGGCTGCGCCCGTCCATTTCGTGATCGTCACCGGGCTCTCAGGCGCAGGCAAGAGTCAAGCGGCGAAGTGCCTGGAGGATCTGGGCTACTTCTGCGTCGACAATCTGCCGCCGAGCCTCATTCCGAAGTTCGCCGAGTTGTGCACGGTCAGCGCGAATTTGCGCAACGTCGCGGTCGTGCTGGATATCCGGGGCGAGGAGATCTTCGGCGATCTGCTCGACAATCTGCGCGAGCTCGAGCGCAATCACATCCCGCATCGCGTGGTGTTCTTGGACGCGAGCGATCCTGTGCTCGTGCGCCGGTTTTCCGAGACGCGACGCAAGCATCCGCTCGCCGATCGCGGCCGGGTGAGCGACAGCATCGCTGCCGAACGTGAAGAGCTCAAACCGATCCGGGACGCGGCAGACGTCATCATCGACACGTCGACCCTGACGTTGTCGGCCCTCAAAGAAAAGCTCGCACATGCAGTCAGCGGCATCGCCGAACAGCGGACGATGAGCGTGTCGGTCGTCGCTTTCGGGTACAAGTATGGCGTGCCGCTTGACGCCGACTTGGTCTTCGACGTGCGCTTTTTGCCCAATCCGAACTACGTGCCGGAGCTACAGCCGCTCACCGGCGACAATCAGGCCGTGATCGACTATCTGGACAAATCACCCGAAGTGCAGGCCTTCAAAAAAGAGTTGGAGCGTTTCCTCGACTTCTTGCTGCCGCAGTTCTCGCGGGAAGGCAAGTCACACCTCACCATCGGGATCGGCTGCACGGGTGGCCGGCATCGCTCGGTCTATATCGCGAACAGCGTCTCTCGGCACTTGCAATCACAGAGGATCAAGGCCTTTGTCGAACGGCGTGACGCGCAGCGCTGAGGGCCTGCCGCAGGTCCGGCGCTTTTTAACCTGGTTGCGCCCGGGCATGAAACTCAAGCGCTGGCTTTTGGTCGCATTGCTCGGCGCGTTTTTGATCCTGGATGGTTTCGGACGCGTCCTCAAGGCGTATGATTTTAACTTCCACATCAACGAGCGGATCAATCAGGCATTGGGACCGCATTTCCCGACCGCCATTTTGGTGCTCGCGTTCATCTTGGGCGGCATGGCGCTCGTGTACTTCGGATTCCAGCAGTACCAGCGGTCCTTGATCGCCGCTATTAGCCCGCACGACACGCAGCGGCTGATCGAGGTCGTCTACGAGCGACGCCAGCTCGACCGCCGCACGAAGATCGTGGTCATCGGCGGGGGCACGGGCCTTTCCACCGCACTGCGCGGTCTCAAAGAGTTCACGACGAACCTGACCGCGATCGTGACGGTCACGGATGACGGTGGCAGCAGCGGACGCTTGCGCACAGAGCTTGGCGTGCTGCCGCCGGGCGACATCCGCAACTGCCTCGTGGCGCTTGCCGACAGTGAATCGATGATGGCGGAGCTTTTCCAGTACCGTTTCAACGACGGCCGCGGACTCGAAGGCCATTCCTTCGGCAACCTGTTCATCGCCGCTATGTGCGGCATCGCCGGCGACTTCGACCGCGCGATCAAAGAGAGCAGCAAAGTCCTCGCCATCAAAGGCCGCGTGCTACCCTCAACGCTTGCAAACGTCTCGCTGGAGGCGACGCTCGCCGACGGCTCGACGATCACCGGCGAGACCGCGATCTCCCGCTCGACGCTGCCGATCAAACGCCTGCGCCTCGTGCCGAGCCACTGCCAAGCCCTCCCCGAAGCGATCGAGGCGATCCTCGCAGCGGACGTCATCATCTTGGGACCCGGCAGCTTGTACACGAGCATCGTGCCCAATCTGCTCGTGCCGGGTGTTGCCGAGGCTATCGAACGCGCTAAAGCCGCCAAGGTCTTCGTCTGCAATATCATGACACAGCCTGGCGAGACCACCGGCATGACCGCCAGCGATCATGTGCGTGCAGTGCTCGAGACCACCGATCGCAAGCTGTTCGACCGCGTGCTCATCAACGTCGGTCAAGCCAACCGCCTCTTGCCGCTCTACGAGCGTGACGGCGCGTTCCAGGTGCCGGCAGACCTCGAGACCGTCACCGCGTTCGGTGTCAGGCCGATCACCGGTGACTTCATCTCCGAAGGCCACCAGGTCCGCCACGATGCCAAGAAGTTGGCCTCAGCGATCTTGCAGATCGCTGAAGAACGAGCCGAAAACTCACGGCTCAACGTGCTTTTGACGTCGTCCATGCGGCGCGCCGCATCACCGCTGCAGTAGACAAAGCGCGCGGGCGAGCGTTTCGGCTGCTCCGGCCACCAGCTCATCACCACGCCGCATCGCCTCTTCGAGTGACATCGGGCCGAACACGGTGGGCATCGCGCAGGCGATGCCGGCCTCATCGAGCGCTGCCCCAGAGCACTCGATAGCCCCGGCGATCGCCACCACCGGTACGCCGCGCGCGCGTGCAGCTTGCGCGACGGCATACGGCGCCTTCCCCGCCAACGTCTGACGATCGATTTTGCCTTCGCCCGTGACGACCAGATCCGCGCCCGCCAGGTGGCGGTCGAAATCCAACACCTCGAGCACGAGCTCTGCACCTGGGCGCATCAGCGCATGCGCGAGCGCCAAGAAACCGGCACCCACGCCGCCAGCCGCTCCAGCGCCAGGCACGTCACGAACGTCGACACCCGTTGCGGCCGCGCTGACATCGGCAAAGTGGCGCAACGCATCGTCAAGCGTGCGGACGTCGTCCGGCGAGGCCCCTTTTTGGGGCCCGTACACGGCAGATGCGCCGGTCTGCCCGCACAGTGGGTTGCGCACGTCGCTTGCGATCTCGATAGTCACACCGGTCAGGCGCTTGTGGAGCGCTGTGGTCTCGATGCTCGCAAGCGATGCGAGCGCAGCGCCACCCGGCGGCAACGGCTGTCCGTTCGCATCTTTGAAGACAGCACCCAGCGCGCTCAACGCACCTACGCCGGCATCGTTCGTCGCACTGCCGCCGATCGCGAGGATGATGCGGCGCGCGCCGTGGTCGATCGCGTCGGCGATCAACTCACCGGTGCCGTAGGTCGTCGCCGTCAACGGATCGTTCGTGCCCGCAGCTACGAGTGCCAGTCCGCTGGCCTGCGCCAACTCGATGACCGCGACGCTGCCGCCGCTCAAGCGCCCGTAGCCCGCGGTCACCGGTTTGCCGTGCGGGCCTCGTACCTGGCGGTTGATCATTTCGCCACCAAGGGCAGCGACGAGCGTCTGCGCGGTCCCGTCACCGCCATCCGCTACGGGCACGAGATCGAATGACGCGTCAGAGAGCGCGCGGCCCATACCGCGCGCGATAGCCCGGGCCGCGTCCTGTCCTGAGAGGCTGCCTTTGAATTTGTCGGGTGCGACGACGATGCGCACGGCGCTTAAGCCCGGCGCTGCGCCAAGACTTCCGGATTGAGTGCTGTCGGCGGGGGTTGGCCGGCGAAGAATGCGAGGACGTTTTGGGCGGCGATCTCCGCCATTTTGCTGCGCGTGGCGACACTCGCGCTCCCGATGTGGGGAAGCAGCACGACGTTTTGCAGTTCTGCAAGGCCGGAAGCGAGTTGCGGCTCGCGTTCGTACACGTCGAGCCCGGCGCCAGCGATGACGCCGTCACGCAGCGCTTGCACGAGCGCCGTTTCATCGATCACCGGGCCGCGTGAGGTGTTCACGATGACGGCGGTCTTCTTCATCGAGCGTAGCGCCGCGGCATCGATGAGGTGTTGCGTCTGCGGGAGCAACGGCACGTGCAGGCTCACAAAATCGCTGTCGCGGAGCAGCGCCTCGAGGGCCACAAAGCTGACGCCGAGCTCTTGCTCGACTTCTTGGGGAGCACGCACGGCGTCATGGTAGGACACCAGCATGTCAAAACCGCGCGCGCGCCGCGCGAGGCCGCGTCCGATGCGGCCAAACCCAACGATCCCAAGCTTGGCGTGATGCACGTCTTGGCCGAGCAGCTGCATGATACCCCAGCCGCCCCATGTGCCCGTGCGCATGAGCCGATCGCCTTCGCATAAGCGCCGTGCTGTGGCCATGAGCAACGCGAACGCGAGATCCGCCGTCGTGTCGTCCAGCACGCCCGGCGTGTTGGACATGACCACACCCGCCGCGGTGCCGGCGGCCACGTCAAGATTGTCGAAACCCACGGCCACGTTGGCGACGATGCGCACGGTTGGCGCAGCTGCAAGCACGCCCGAATCCACGCGTTCGGTCAACAGGCACACAAGCGCGTCTTTGCCTCGGCAGCTGTCGATGAGCTCCGCTCGCGAGGGCGCGCGGTCGTGCGGCCACACCGTCACATCGCAGCGCTCCCGGAGCATGTCCAACCCCGAACGCGGGATCTCCCGGCTGACGAAAACCGCGGGCCTGCTCAACTTCAGCCCAGCGATGCCGCCTTCGGCCGCCCGCTATAACCGAGCTTGGCCGAGATCTCCTGTGCGGCTTGGACGACGGCTTTGATCAGCCGGTCTTTTTGCACCGGCTGCTGGCCCATCTTGGGGACGGAAACGGAGATCGCTGCAACAGGCCGGCCCGAATAGTTGAAGAGCGGAGCGCCGACGCAGTACAGGCCGTCTTCCATCTCCTCATTGTCCTCGGCATACCCCTGTCGGCGGATCTTCTCGAGTTCGGCCCGCAGCGCGTCGGGGTCTGTGATCGTGTTCTTGGTGTACGCGGTGAGCGGCCGCGCGGCGATGATGCGGTCGATCTCGCTGCGGTCGAGATGCGCCAGCAGCGCCTTGCCGATGCCGGTGGAGTGCAGGGGGCGGCGGCTACCGATGTCGGCGTACAGACGCACCGAGCGCCGTCCATCGATCTTGTCGATGAACACGAGTTCCGCGTCGTCGAGCACGCCCAGGAATGCGGTCTCGCCGAGCGTCGCCACGAGCTGTTCGAGATATGGCTTGGCCACGGCATGCGCTTCCATCGAGCGCAGGATACCGCAGCCGACCTCAAAGGCTTTCATCCCGAGGGAATAGCGGGCGTTATCGGGGTTCCATTTGACGAACCCGCGCGCGCGGAGGGTCTGTAAGATGCGATGCACGCTGCTCTTCGAGAGGCCGATCGCCTGTCCGAGCTCGCGCACGCCGACCTCCTTGGTCTGCGTGCCGAGGTATTCAAGGATGACGAGGGCGCGGTCGACGGAGTTGACCTTGGATTCGCCGCGCGGCCGGCTTTGCGGAGCGCTGACCTCACTAGAACTGATCGCCACGGTCTCCTCCACTGATGAAAGCAGCCACCGTCCGCGAACGCGGAACTCATCGGCGTGAAGAAGCATCGGTATGCTACGCGGCGGCCCCGATACGGGACGGCGGCGGCTCCGGCTCCGGGACAGTCCTTCCCCTAGGCTGGAGGTTGTTCCTGGCAGCGAAACGCTCGCTACCCGGGCGAGAGCACGAAGTTCACATTCGGAGTTGTTTGGCCTGCGATCACCTGGATGTTCTGAGCTGGTGGTACGCCGTAGCCGCTGGGCACACTTGACGGCAGAATGCTGATCGTCGTTCCGGATGCGGCGGAACTGATCGGCACCGTGTTGATCGTGTAGCGCCCGTCTGGACCCGTCGGGGGCGACGACGGGCCGTAGTCTGCCTGAACGACGACACCGGCGACAGGCTGGCCCTTGCTCGATGTGACGAGTCCGGACACGATGCCGTAGTTACCGGGCGGGATGTTCGGGCTGTTGCAGCCGGCCGCAACGAGTGCGGAAACGGCGAGGACGGTTGCGATGAGCAGGCGCATGCGTTTCCTTGGCAATCGGTGAGTGGCCAGCAGCCTACTGCGGTGGCGCTTCATGCTCCTTGCGCGAACACACGCCGGCCCAACCATAGCGCAACGCCTGCGCCGGCGGCTACCAGCAGCACGACTGCAACCACATCCATGATACCGGAAGCGACCTGGTACGAACCGCCGCAGAACTGCGCGATCGTCTTGGTGAGCGCGAAATCCGCTTGCGCAAGCGGGCTGGAACGGCGTCCAGCCAGATCTTGCAACCGCGCGGCGACCGATGCGGGATCCCATGCGGCGAGCTCGTCGACGTCGGCTACGCGACCGTCGGCGCCGACGAGCAACAGCCGCGTGCCGTGCACGAGTTCTCCGCGGCCGTTATCGATGACCGACACGCCCGCGGCGCGCACGAAGCGATCGAGCGCTTCCGGTTGGCCGGTCACGATCTGCCAGCGTGGCGAGCGCACACCGTGGGTGCGCGCATACACGGCAAGTGCGGCTTGGGTGTCATGCACGGGATCGATCGTGACCTCGACCAAGCGATACGGCCCTGGGCCGAGCATGGCATCAAGGCGGCCGAACTTCTGCGTGATGACCGGGCACTCGTCTTTGCAGCTCGTGTAGATGAAGCCGATGACCATGGTCTCGCCGCGCGTGGCGGCAAGGTCGAAGTGCTGGCCACGCTGGTCGACGACCAGGACGCTTGGCAGCACGTCGCCCGTCTGGACAGGTCGCACGCTCAGGTCAAACGGATTCGGCGACGCCGCGCCGGAGACCAAGGGCGTGGCGCAGAAAGCAATGGCCGCGGCTAATACCGCGAGCACGATCCGAGCGCGAAACCCCTGCCTCATCGCCATGTTCGAACCTTCGGTCAGGCCTTCGACCTTAACTGCCGGCGACCGGCGGCAACTGCTCGCTATGCGGCCGTGGCGTTCGGACGAACGGCGCATCATCGTGCGTGGTCTTTTCGGCCGGGCCGCGATCGCCATCGAGCCCGCGATCGTCGCCGTGCTCTTCAGCGCGTTCGGCTTACGATTGCTCCGCTTAGGGACGGACGGCAATCCCGACCACGGCGGGCTGCAGCTGCTCGCTCCCATCTTCTTGCTCGGCGCCGCGATGTTCGCCGTCTATGCGATATTGTTGCTCGCTGCGCCGTTCCGTGCGCTCCGGGAAACGTTCCAGCCGATCTTCGTGGTCGACGGCTACGTGCGTACTCGTGGCCGCGACGACTTCTCGCAGCGCGGTTTTAATGGCTACGTCGCGGTGCTGCTCCACGATCACCGCGTCGCCTGCGAGTGGCCGACAGTCGGCGTCGGGGATCTGCCGAACAGAACAGACGCCGCGCACATGGAGTTCAGCGAGTACGGCGGCATCCACACGATCGACGGCCGCCCGACCGGCGTCTTGCCGGCGGCGTTCAGCAACATCGGCGTGCGCAGTAACGAGCCGCCCTAAGGGGCGGGCGTGCCGCCCAGCTCGACCTTCGTCGTATCCGCAGCGGGCCAGACGTGAAACTCGTGCGCCCAATGCACGGATACCCAGCCCATGAAAAAGATCAGCACGAGCCCGACTGCGAACAAGAAGCGGACGACCGGTGGAATGCCCCGGCTTTGCGGTATATCGTAGCTCTCTTCTTCGTATCCGTGTGCCATGCTACTTCACCCTGCCGATCGTGCCGATCGCTACCAGCATCACCTCGATGCAACCCACAGTGAGCAGCACCATCATGATCTTGGTGACATGATCCTCGAGTCTGGTCTTGGGCCATTCCCCGCGCAGCGCTACGAGAGCGACGACGGCAACGATGACCGCGCCGATGAAGGCGATGATCCGCAGCTCTGTGGGTATGCTTTCCAACATGTCGGTCGCCTCGCCGTCAGTAGATGTAGAACAAGAAGAACAGCGCGACCCAGATCACGTCGACGAAGTGCCAGTAGAGCGTCGCCGCTGTGAGCCCGAAGTGGCGCTCTTGCGTGTACGTGCCGCGCAGCGTCTGCAGCAGCACGACGATGAGGAAAATGACGCCGATGAAGACGTGGAACCCGTGCAAGCCGGTCAGCGTGTAAAACGATGCGCCGAAGGTCGTTCCGGCCCAGGTCGTGTGCGGCAACAGATGCGTGTACTCATAGGCTTGGCCGCCTAAGAACATCGAGCCCAAGACGATGGTCGCGAGTGTGTACCCGATGAACTGCGAACGGCGATCGTGACGCATGCCCTCCATCGCATAATGCATCGTGGCACCGCTGCCGAAGAGCACGATGGAGTTGACCGCTGCGAGGTACAGATAGGGTCGTTCGATACCGACCGGCGGCCACAGCGGTGCTGCGTTGCGCAGGTAGAGATACGAGAAGATGAAGTTGCCGAAGATGACGCAGTCACTGATCAGGAAGAACAGGAAGCCCAGCAGGCGGTGCCCGCTGACCTCTGCATATTCTGCGTCGCTGACCGCGTGCGCGTTGGCTGCGGCCATCGTCAACGTACCGGCGTCATCGCGAGGTCTTGGCTGATGTTCGCATACGGCAACGGCTTGCCATAATCGTAGGGACCCGAGAGCACGATGGGTACGTCGCGGAAGTTGTAGTACGGCATGGGCGACGGGATCATCCATTCAAGCGTCCGCGCACCCCACGGGTTGGGACCCGCGGGTTCGCCGTAGCGGGCGCTGCGATAGGCGTTATAGATGAAGATAAGGATCGAGGCCGCCAGCACAAACGATGAGATCGAGACGAAGAGATTCGTGCCGGCGAACATGGGATCGTAGGTCGCCACGCGACGGGGCATGCCCATGAGGCCCGCCCAGTGCATGGGCAAGAACGTCAGGTTGAAGAAAATATACATCAACCAGAAATGCCATTTGCCGAGGCGCTCGTCGAGCATGCGGCCGGTCATCTTGGGCCACCAGTAATACAGGCCTGCGAAGATGCCGAAGATCGTGCCGCCGAAGAGCACGTAGTGTATGTGCGCCACCACGAAATACGAGGCGTGCTCCTGGGCGTCGGCCGGTACCGATGCCAGCATCACGCCCGTGATGCCGCCCAGCGTGAACGTGCTCAAAAAGCCGAGCACGAACAGCAACGGCGAGTCCAGCCGGATCTTGCCGCGCCAGAGCGTCGTCACCCAGCTGAAGATCTTGATGCCGGTCGGCACCGCGATCACCATGGTCAGGAGCATAAAGAACAACTGCTCCCAGTGCTGCAGGCCGCTCGTGAACATGTGGTGCGCCCAGACCATGAACGAGAGCAAGCCGATCGCAGCTGATGAATAGGCGATTGCCTTGTAGCCGAAGATCGGCCGGCGCACGAAGGTGGGGATGACTTCCGACACGATGCCGAACGCGGGCAATATCAAGATATAAACGGCCGGGTGGGAGTAGAACCAGAAGACGTGCTGCCACAACACGGGTGCGCCGCCGCGCGTGACGTCATAGAACGGCACGCCGAAATTATGCTGGATGAACAGCCCAGCCAGCGCTGCGCTCAAATTCGCGGTCGCGATCATCGATAAGAAGGCCGTGACACCGGTCGCCCACACGAAGAGCGGCATGCGGGTATAGGTCATGCCCGGTGCGCGCATCTTCACGATCGTCACGAGGAAGTTCAGGCCTGTGATGGTCGAGGAGACACCGATGACGAAAACCCCCGCGCACCACAAGCTCAAAGACTCGCCCAGCGGCAGCTGGAGCGATACCGGCGGATACTCAGTCCAGCCTGCTTGCGGCGCACCGAACAGCAAGCTCGCGAACACCAAAATGCCGGCGACCGGGAGCATCCAGAAGCTCAGCATGTTGAGCCAGGGAAATGCCACGTCGCGCGCGCCGATCTGCACCGGCATGATGAGGTTACCGAACGCGCCCGTGACGATGGGAATGCCGACAAGCCACACCATGGCCGTGCCGTGCAGACTGTAAGCTTGGTTGAAGACGGCTACGCTGAGCACGTGGTTGTTCGGTCCCATCAGCTGTACGCGCATGAGCTCGGCCAAAAGCCCGGCGAAGACCAAGAACAACCCGGCAGTGATGAAGTACTGAATCGCGATGACCTTGTGGTCGAGGCTGAAGACGTACTTCTTGATGAAGGTGTCCGGCGGCGGATGGATGTGGCTGCTCGCCGGCAGCTCGACATGGGTCACTGACATAGTGCGATACGCTCCGAGCGCGGTTGACTGTTCACCGTAACGTCCTCAGGTAGGCGACGAGGTCGGCGACATCTTTCGGCGTCAAGCCGTTGGCTTGCATGTTCGGCATCACGCCCATGTCGCCGTGGGCGCCGTGCTCGAGGATGTCAGCGACGTTGTCGGGCGTCGCCTTCTTGCCGGTCACGAGATCCGGATGATCGGGATCGTCGAAGAGCTGCGCGAGACCTGGGCCGACTTTGCGCTGCGCGAACGGCGCCGCGTTGTGGCAGACCGTGCACTTCGCGTTGAATATCGTCTGGCCAGCACTCGGGTTCCCGCCCGCCAGGCTCAGCGGCGCAGCGATCGGGGAAGCAGCCGCGCGCTGCTGATCTGCATACCATGCGTCGAACTCAGCCCTGGTTTGAACGATGACCTTACCCCACATGTGGGAGTGGCCAAGACCGCAGAACTCGCTGCACACGATGCGATACATGCCGATCTCGCTCGGTGTGAAATGGATGGGGATGACGATGCCGGGGATCATATCTTGCTTGACGCGGAACTCGGGCACCCAAAAGGAGTGGATGACCGCGCCGTTGTGCACGTCTTGCTCGTCTTCTGCCGACGTCAAATCGACCGTGACTGGGACGCCGATCGGCAAGTGCAGCTCATTCATCACCGATTGTTTGAGCCCCGGATAGCGGAACTCGTAGTAGAACTTGTGGCCGATCGCTTCGAGCGTCACCGCACTCGCAAACGCTTGGTTCGTCGGATAGTACATCGGAATGACGAGGTAGCTGAGTACCGCCAGCACGATCATCAACAGGCTTGGGATGATGGTCCAGGTCACCTCAAGTCCGTGGTGCTCGTGAATCTCCGAACCGACGGCATCGATCGGCTCGTCGGGCCGGCGACGATACCGGATCGAGAAATACAGCAAGAACCCGTTGATGAAGACGAAGATCGGCGCGCCGAAGAAGGCGCAGAACTTGAACAGGTCGTCGATGGGCTTGCTGATGTTGGCCGCCTCGGGGAGATATTTCTCGACCGGGAAGACCACGACGCCGACCATCAGCACGATGCTGATGACGGTCATCACGGCGACCGCGCGCCAGAATCCAGAGTCTAGAAGCGGCTCACGCTGTTCCAGCTTCACTCCATCTCCATGAGGTGCACGCTTGACGTTGGTCCGCGACTTACACGGCTAGCGTCCGGCATCCTAGTACGGCGGCGTGGTAATCTCGCACCGCACTTGCCGAAGGTGGGAATCGAACCCACATGAGGGGTGACCTCGCGCGATTTTGAGTCGCGTGCGTCTGCCAGTTCCGCCACTTCGGCACGCTGCAACAGTTTCGGGTTCTTTTGCGCGACGCATGCGACCTTCGCCACGCGCACTATCAGGCGTTGCATTTCAGCGCACGTCGGACGGCGGCAGCAGCAGCGCCAACGGCAATGCGGCGATCGCGAGGACGAGCGACAACAGGTAGGCGGAGCGGAAGCCTGCAGCCGGCGGCCCGCCGCTGAAGTGCAAGAATGCGCTGACCGCCGCTGGCGCTGTGATCGCTCCGGTGCTCGAGAGCATTGTCAAAAGTCCGGTGGCTGCGCCTGATCGCGCTTCATCGACGTAACGGAGCAAGAGCGCGTTCGGTGGCGCGCTCGCAAGGCCGATGCCGAAACCGGCAAGCGCGAAGCCTGAGAGCACGCCGCCGAGCGACTGCAAGCCGGCGAGCGCTGCCTCTCCTGCGACGAGCACGACCAGACCGGCGATGAGCAACGAGCGCGCTCCGATCCGCTTGGTCAAACGTCCGCCCACACCCTGACCGCCGCCCAGTGGAACCGCGAGCGCAAGCAGTGCGATGCCTGCTGCGGCCGCGCTCGCTTTGAATTGGGTCATGTAATAGGCAGCAGCGTACATCGTGATGCCGAAGATCGGTATACCCGTCAGCACCGCGATGGCGTAGAGCAGGAGTGGTCCTTGGCGCGTGAAAAGCGACGGCGCAAAAAATGCTTGACGTGCGCGCGTCTCCCACCAGGCGAGCAGCGCGAGCGCGGCAAGCGCTGCCGCAAGGTACGCAAAGGCACTGCTCGCGGCGCCGTTGGCCGCCATCATGAGGCATAAGGCAACGGCCGGAATGAGCACGATCGGGCCGCCATCCAAGCCGATCGTTGCGCCAGCGGGCGGCGCGTCGCCCGGGAGACGAAGCCCGAGCCAGAGCGCTGCTAGCGCGATCGGGATATTGATCCAGAAGATAAGATGCCACGGGAAGATGGTCAGCTCGGTGCGGAGTGCGCTCGACATGAACGGCGCGCTACCCAGTGCCTTGCCGCCGTCGATGATGACGCCGCCCAGCACGGCCCCAAGCGCACCGGCGAGCGCGAACATGCCGTACAGCGCGTAGAGCGCCCCGCTTTGTCGCTCCTTGGGCACACGCTGACCGACGAGCGCAATCGCAGCTGGTTGGATCGCTCCTGCTCCAAGCGACTGCACGACGCGTCCGGCGATGAGGAGGCCGAGCGACGTTGCGGTAGCGCACACAAATGACCCAGCCATGAAGACAACGAGCGCACCCAGGAACACGTTACGGCGACCGCGGGCGTCGGACAGCCGTCCGGCTATGGGTTGCGCGATCAGGGAACCGGTTGCGTAGATGGCCATGATCCAGCCGACGTCGGCCAGCGTCGAGCCGAGCGAAAGCGCGATGCTGACGAGCGACGGTCCGATGACGGTCATCTGCAATGCGCGCAAAAAAACGCCCAGCAACAGGGGCGGCAGCAGAACGTTCGGCTTGTAGCTTGAGCTTTGCGCCAGCGCTAGCTACCGCCGTGGCCGAAGCGGTCGATCGCCATCGCGCTGAAAAGCAACGCGAGGTACAACATCGAGAAGCGGTACATCATCCCCTCGCTCTTGCGCGTCCCTGTCATCGCGACCCAAAGCGCCCCGGCCAAGAAGAGCGCGTCCAAGACGATCGCCACGGTCAGGTAGCCGAATCCCATGAGGTGCAGCGGCACCATGACGACGGTCAGCGCCACGAGCACGACCGAATACAAAAGGATCTGTCGCTTGGTCACCGCGTCGCCGTAGACCGACGGTAGCATCGGCAAACCCACGCGCGCGTATTCGTCCTTCTTCATGAGCGCCAGGCTCCAAAAATGCGGTGGCGTCCACACGAAGACGATGAGGAAGAGCACGTACGCGGTGAGGTCGAGGTGATGAGTCACGGCTGCCCAGCCCACGAGTGGGGGAATCGACCCAGCCGCGCCCCCGACGACGATATTCTGCGGCGTCGTACGCTTCAGCCACATCGTGTACACGATGACGTAGTACAGGATGCCGATCGTCGAGAGCACCGCGGCCAACGGATTGACCGCAACCCACAAGACGCAAAACGCGAGAATGGCCAGTACGACACCGAAGACGAGCGCATGTTGCGCAGGGACGCGGCCACTCGGAATGGGCCGCAGCCTCGTCCGCTTCATCTGGGCATCGATATCGCGATCCCAATACATGTTGATGCTGCCAGAGGCTGCAGACGCGAGCGCCCCGCCGAGCAGCGTCCAAAAGACAAGCGCAGGCCGCGGGAAGCCCCCAGCCGCCATCATCATCGCGGTGAAGGTGGTGAAGAGGAGCAACGACATCACGTTGGGTTTGGTCAACTGGATATAGCTCGCGCACTTCATCCACGCCGTGACGGTCGCTGGTACTTGCGTGGGTGCGCCGTCAGCTGGGAGCGAGACGAACGCCTCCGGCTGCCGGCCAAGCTGGCAGCGGTAGGTCGTGAGCGCGAGCAACGCCACCAGCAGCACACCGTTGGCCTGGTGCACCGAGCGGAGCACAGGCGCAAGCCCGCTGATGACCGTCAAGGCGCCCAACGCACCTTGTGCGAGCACGCAACCGCCGGCCACAAAGATGAGACGACGGACCTCAGGGGGGGCTGAGGTTGGACGCGCGGCTACTGCGACCAAGCAGAGCACGAGCGCGATCGTGGCATAGGCCGCCCACCGATGCGTCATGTGCAGCGCTTGGGCCGCGGAATGTGCTCCTGCCCAGCCATTGCACAGTGGAAAACCCGTGCACGCAAGGCCCGCATGCGATGCGCTCATATAGCCGCCCGCGATGACCGCGATAAAGGCGACGATCGTCGTCAGCAGTGCGATCGACGCGACCGCCGGGCGGACCGTTGCACGCGAGCGAACGGCGCGATCGTCAAGCTCGGTCCAGCTCGCGTATGCGACCAACAGCAAACTGATGAAGGTGCCGATGCCGACCACGAGATGGGCAGCGACGCTGGGCGGGTTGTTCGCGTATTTGATCGTCAGCGCGCCGATGATGATCTGCAACACCACCATGCCGAGTGCCACCCACGCGAAGCGCATGGCCTCACCCAGTTCGCGCCGATGCCGCCAGGCCAGCGCAAACGTCGTGAGGATCAAAAGCGTGAGGACAGGCGCGCCGACGCGGTGCGCCCATTCATAGACCACGGCGCTATCGAGAGCGGGAAACCAGACCCCGCGGCAACGCGGCCAGTCGGGACAAGTCATGCCCGCGCCATTGATGCGCACGATCGCGCCGAACACGACGAGTGCAAACGCGAAGAGCGCCGCCATCGTGCTGGCGACCTTGAGGCCCAAGAACTGCGACCGCGATGCGCTCGACATGGGACGTTTTCCCGTTCCCTGCGCCGCGCGCGGATTTCCTGTCCGCTTGCGCTAAAAGGTAGCAGCGTGCGGTCGTTATATCTGCGTCCGCCGGTCGCCGGCCGGCGTGCACGAATCCGCGTCCCCGGCGACAAGTCGATCTCGCACCGAGCGTTTCTGTTCGCGGCCCTTGCGTCGGGCCGTACGCACATCATCGGGCCGAATCACGGGCTTGACGTGCTGGCGACGGTCCGAGCGTTGCGCGCGTTGGGCGTGAACGTCCGCCGCATGCAGCTCGGCTTTTCGGTGATCGGCAGCGGCTTTTGCGACCCGCGTCGTGTCATCGATTGCGGCAATTCCGGCACGACGATGCGCCTGCTTGCGGGCGCCCTTGCCGGACGCGTCGATGCGCAACTCGATGGCGATGCAAGCCTGCGGCGGCGCCCGATGTCTCGTGTCACGACGCCGCTTGCGCTCATGGGCGCTCGCATGGAATCCCGTGCCGGCTATCCGCCGTTGCGCATCTTCCGAGGTCGCGATCCCCTGCGTCCGATCCGCTACAAGATTCCGGTCGCGTCAGCGCAGGTCGCGACGGCGTTGCTCATCGCTGCGATCGGCGCACGCGGGCCTTCCACCTTCGTGCAGACCGCGACGACGCGAGACCACACACAACGCCTTCTGTTGGCGATGGGCGCCAAGCTACGATGTAGCGGCCGCACCTTGCGCATATGGCCGTCACAACTCCGCCCTGTGACAAAACTCCGCGTGCCAGGCGATGTCTCTGCCGCCGTCTATCTGCTGTGCGCGGCAGCCGCTCTGCCGGGGACGCAGCTCGTGGTGCGCGATGTGGGTGTGAACCCGACGCGCACGGCAGCGCTCGAGGTGCTGCGCCGCATGGGTGCTCCGGTTAGGCTCGTGCGGCGGCGAATGTGGACGAACGAACCAGTCGCCGATCTGCAGATCACGGGCGGCGCGGCGCTTCGCAACGTAGCCGTGCCCGGCCGTCTCGTGCCAAACCTCATCGATGAGATCCCGGCGCTGTGCGCGCTTGCGACCATCGCGCGCGGCACGTTGTGCGTTCGCCAGGCGGCGGAGCTGCGGGTCAAAGAATCCGATCGGATCGAGACCACGGTGCGATTGCTGCGGGCGTTTGGCGCGGATGCCCGTGCGCTCGATGACGGCATCGTCGTGCACGGCGGCAACAAGCTGCGCGCGCCGCGGAGCGTGCGCACGTCGGGCGACCACCGCATCGGGTTTGCCGCCGCGATCCTGGCGGCAGCGTCACACTCGTGCATCACGATCCGCGACAGCGAATGCATGGCCACGTCGTTTCCTGGGTTTGTCCGGATCTGGCGCGAGGCGTTCTAGGCGAGCGGTTTAGGAGAAGTCGCTCATCGAGCCGCGCAACGTGGGCACGAATGTCTGCAGGAGCAGCACGGTGGCAAAGCCCACCCGGTCGACTTGCAAGCGAAGCGCGGCCGAGGACTCCATGAGCTCGGCGATATCTGCGGCGATCGTTGCGCGCCGCGCCTTGATCGCTTCAGCCTTGGATCGCACCACCTCGAGTCTTGCCTGGACGGCGCTGAAGCCTTGCGCCGCCACCAAGGTCGGATGTTTTGCAAGCGCCTGCGCACGACGCATCAACCGCAGCGTGCGGACCGCCGCGATGAGACCTGTCACCAAGACGATGAGGATCGCGCTGGCGATCATGACGAGTCCAGCGATTGCGTACGGGCTCACGTCGAGGTTCCTTTCGAGGTCTTGCTGTCGCCCGAAGGCTTGCTGTCGCCGCTCGCTTTGGTGGTCGTGGATCCCGACTCCGGTTTGGCGGACGACCCGGCGTCCGTCTTGGTCTTCTCCGCTTTGCTCGTCTCGGTCTTCGTGTCTGCGCCAGCTGTCTTGGATTCCGTACTGGGCTCTTGGCGCCGGCCCGACGAGCTGTAGTCGGTCTTGTGAAATCCCGAGCCTTTGAAGACCACACCGACAGGATGGAAGACGCGCGCGAGATGCCCACCGCAGCTTGGACAGCTCGTCGGCCGCGCGTCGTGGAAACCGTGTTCGATCTCGTGCGTCTTGCCGCAATCCTTACAGCGGTACTCGTAGACCGGCATGACCCGCGGTCTTCGCGGTGTGCGCCTAGCCCACCCGCACCGTCTGTGCGGCGGTCTGGGGTACGGGTCGCGCGACCGGTGGTACGGACAGTGCGTCAAGATCGTCGGGAGCAGCCGCCACACCCGCGTGCTCATCCAGCATGTTCTTGAGATGCACGAGTGATTCACGCACGCAGCGCTGCACGCGCCGCCGCCCCATGGCGGCGTCCGCGATCATGCGCACAACGCCGCCGTATAACGGATAGCCGATCGCGCACGACAACCGCGTGATGCGCCCGCGGCGCTCGACGCGGAAGTCGATCCGGCGCGCAGCTGAATACAGCGCCTCAAGCGAGAGGAAGGCATTCGTGATGAACCGCGTCACCTCGAAGTCTTCCTGCCAGCGTCGCCTGCCATGATGCATGCAGATGTGGATCTCCTCGCCGACGGCGAGCGCCCGCCCCTGCGGTTGCGAGGCGGACACCACGCAACCGAACCAGGCGGGCCATCGCGTCAGATCGGACACGTAGTCGAACACGGCCTCCGCAGGCGCGTGGATGTCCACGGCGTGCGTGCACAGCGCCTTCATCTGCGATCGCCCTAGCGGTGATACCGCAAGAAGGCAGGCACTTCGATCTCGTCCATGCTGACCGGCGCGACTTTTTCGATCTCGCCCACGCCGATGACGCGCTGGCGATCCCGCGCGCGCGACCCAAAGCCGGTGGCGAGCACGGTGACGCGTACCTCGTTGCTCAGCCGCTCGTCAATCGTCGCGCCGAAGATGACTTCCGCGTCCGGATCGACCGCCTTGCTGATGAGTTCGGCCGCCTCGTTGGCCTCGAACATCGAGAGATCGGCTCCCCCGTAGATGTTGAAGATGACGCCGCGAGCGCCTTCGATCGTCGCCTCAAGCAGCGGGCTCGAGATGGCTTTGTGCGCGGCATCGGCGGCTCGATGCTCGCCCGATCCCGTGCCGATGCCCATGAGGGCTGATCCCGCATCGGTCATGACCCGCCGCACGTCGGCGAAATCCAGGTTGATGAGACCGGGCTGCGTGATCAGGTCTGTGATGCCTTGGATGCCCTGACGCAGGATATCATCCGCATAGGAGAACGCCTCAAGCAACGGCGTGCGCTTTTCCACGACGGTCAGCAAGCGGTCGTTGGGGATGACGATAAGCGTGTCGACCTTCTGCTCGAGCTCTGCGATCCCGCGGTCCGCGATCTGTGCGCGCCGCCGCAACTCGAACCCGAACGGCTTGGTCACGACGCCGACGGTGAGCGCACCGGCGCCGCGCGCGAGTTCGGCGAGGATCGGTGATGCACCGGT
>JAFANK010000317.1 GCA_019232725.1 Vulcanimicrobiota bacterium
GGTCGGTCATCATGGACTGCGCGCACGGGCACGCGGTCATGCCCTCCGCCTCTACGCCCAGCATGCTGCGGCGAACGTGCGGGGTTGCCACCGCCCGCGCAAGCAGCGTGTAGAATTCCTTGGTCGGCCGCGCGCTCGCAGGCGTCACGCGGTCCAAGGCTATCTCGGTTCGCACCAAAACCTCGGCCCGTTCAGCCCGCTGACTATCCACCACGCGGTGAGCGATCGCGATTGCAAGATCGTCGATCCGCATCCCGTCATGATCGGTGAGCTCGGCAAGCGCGTCCTCGAGGTCCTGGGAAAACCGAGACATATGGACGCCGCTCTTGCTGGCGTCGAGATCGGCGTAGACATCGAGGACCGCCAAGGCGGATTGCGCGACCCCAGAGCCTATTGGCATTGCGATCAGCGTCTTGACCCCGCTGATGCCGGCGCGGTTGAGGGACAGCGGCACGACCGGTCGCGATTCTTGGACGTCGCGTCGAATACGGGTGAGCAGACCGCTTTCGCATTTGACGACACCCGACCGGTTAACGACCGCTGCGAGCTCGGCGACGGTTTTTCCGGAGAGCGGATCGATGAGTTCTGGAGCGATCTCTGCAAGCGGCACGAGCACAAACGCGCGCGCGGGAAGACCAGGATGCGGCAGCGTGCAGTCCTCGTCGCGCGTCACGAGGTCATCATAGAGCAGAAGGTCCAAATCGATAGCGCGCGGTCCAAGCGGGATCGAGATGCGCCTGCCGATCTGCCGCTCGATCTTCGCGAGCGCATCGCGCAGCGCACGTGGGGCCAGGTCCGTCATGCCGGTACACGTCATATTGAGGAAGTCGGGCTGATCGGTGAAGCCGACCGGTTTCGTCTCATATACGGAAGATATACGTTCGATGCGCACATACGAACGCAGCTTGTGGAGTGCTGCGGCTAGATTGCTTTGACGGTCGCCGATGTTCGATCCGAGCGCGATCGCGACGCGATGCAGACTGCCTGAGTTGGATGAAACGGTGAATGACATCGTGGCATTTTTCAACTTCGTGACGGGACCGAATGTTTCCGGCCGCGTGCTTGACAGCGTGAAAGGCGCGGCAGTATGATGCCATCAGGCCTCAAGCGGCCACGCTCCAAGGGCGTACTGATCGGCGAGCGGGTCGAGCGACGAACCCGCATCCGGATTGTGCAATCCGGGCGTAGCGATTGGAATATCCAATCGACCGAAAGCCGATGCGACTACCTGAGAATATCGGGCACCAGTACAGCACGGACCGTGATCCCTTGAGGCTTTTCCCTTTCCTGCAGGGAACCGCGGCGCGGATAGCCTTCGTGCCGATAATCGTGGTATAGGTAAGAACCAGTCGTCTCGCTCGGACGTTATACAAGCACAAGAGTGACGTGCGCTGCCCACCATGCGAAAAAGAGGAAGCACACAAGCGCGCGCATGTCGAAGGAGAGACTGGGAGTAACCGTATCCGCCACGTGGCGGAAGATCGAGTGCGACGTCCCGTAGCGCACTCAAGGAGTCGATAGCCTGATGTCCATGTGGGAACCGTTCACCGAACGCGCGCGCCGATCGATCGTGCTCGCACAAGAAGAGGCGCAGCGGCTTGGGAACAACTACATCGGGACAGAGCACATCCTGCTCGGCATCATCAGCGAAGGCGAGAGCCTGGCCGCCAAAGTGTTGGAAACATTAGGCGTCAACCTGGCGAAGGTTCGGGCCGAAGTTGAAGCGATCGTCGGGCGCGGTGGACAGACCGTGCAGCAGGAGATGGTGTTCACGCCCCGCGCGAAACGTGTCATCGAGCTGGCGTTCGAAGAAGCGCGGCAGCTCAACCACAACTACATCGGTACCGAACATCTATTGCTTGGCCTGATCCGGGAAGGCGAGGGCGTGGCTGCCCGCGTGCTCACGAACTTAGGCGTCGATCCCGCCAAGGTCCGGGTCCAGACCACCTCGTTGCTCGGCGCTGAGAGCCAAACACCTTCAAAGGCGTCCGGCAAGAGCAAGACACCGACGCTCGATGCGTACGGCCGCGACCTGACGCAGCTCGCGCGCGAAGGCAAACTCGATCCGGTCGTGGGCCGCACCACGGAGATCGAACGCGTCATCCAGATCCTCTCCCGGCGCACGAAGAACAATCCGGCGCTCATCGGCGAGCCGGGCGTCGGTAAGACGGCGATCGCCGAAGGCCTTGCGCAGCGCGTCATCGCTGGCGACGTGCCTGAACCACTGCGCGACAAGCGCGTCATCACGCTCGACCTCGCCGGCCTCGTCGCGGGAACGAAATACCGCGGCGAGTTCGAAGAACGTATGAAGCGCGTCATGGACGAGATCCGTGCCGCCGCCGGTGAGATCATCCTGTTCATCGACGAGCTGCACACGCTCGTCGGTGCCGGTGCCGCCGAGGGCGCGATCGACGCGAGCAACATCATTAAGCCGGCGTTGGCGCGCGGCGAGCTGCAATGCATCGGCGCCACGACGCTCAACGAGTTCCGCAAGCATATCGAAAAGGACTCGGCGCTCGAACGCCGCTTCCAATCGATCATGGTCGGCGAGCCGTCGGTCGAAGAGACGATCGAGATCCTCAAAGGCTTGCGTGACCGTTACGAAGCGCATCATCGCGTCAAGATCAGCGACGAAGCGCTCGAAGCTGCGGCGCGGCTGTCCGACCGCTACATCACCGATCGCTTCTTGCCCGACAAAGCAGTCGACCTCATGGACGAAGCTGCGTCGCGCGTGCGTCTGCAATCCACCTCGTTGCCCCCAGAGATCCGCGAAGTCGAGAACGAGATCCGCAAGGTGCGCACCGAGAAAGAGGCGGTGATCAAGGCGCAGGAGTTCGAGAAAGCGGCGCAGATCCGCGATAAAGAAGAGAAGCTGCGCGCACGCAAGCAAGCCATGGAAGAAGAGTGGCGTGAGAAGCGCAATGTGAAGGGTACGACCACCAACACGGTCGGTCCCGAAGAGATCGCGCACATCGTCTCCACCTGGACGCGTATCCCGGTGAGCAAGCTCAAAGAAGAAGAGACGATGAAGCTCCTCAACATGGAGGAGGCGCTGCACAAGCGCATCGTCGGTCAGGACGAGGCGATCAAAGTCATCACTCGTGCGATTCGTCGCGCGCGCGCCGGCTTGAAGAGCCCGATGCGGCCGATCGGTTCGTTCATCTTCCTCGGGCCGACGGGCGTGGGCAAGACCGAGCTCGCGCGCACGCTTGCGGAGTTCTTATTCGACGATACCGATGCCATGGTCCGCATCGACATGTCCGAGTACATGGAGAAATACGCGGTCTCGCGCCTGGTCGGCGCCCCGCCAGGCTACGTCGGTTACGAGGAAGGCGGACAGCTCACGGAAGCCGTGCGCCGCCGGCCCTATGCCGTTGTGCTGCTCGATGAGATCGAAAAGGCACATCCCGACGTCTTCAATCTGCTCTTGCAGGTGCTTGAAGATGGACGGCTCACCGACTCGCAGGGGCGAGTGGTCGACTTCAAACACACGGTCATCATCATGACGAGCAACGTGGGCACGACCGGCATGATGAAGACGACCGACATCGGTTTCCGTCCCGTCAAGGAAGAGGGATCGGCGGCCGTGCGCTACGAGCGTATGAAGAATCGCGTGCTCGAAGAGATCAAGCATCTCTTCCGGCCCGAGTTCCTCAACCGGCTCGACGAAGTCGTCGTCTTCCATTCGCTCGATCTCGAGCAGATCAAAGAGATCGTGGCGCTGGAGCTGGCCAAGGTCGTCAAGGAGTTGGAGAATCAGCGCATGACGCTGCAGGCCACCGATGCGGCGCGCGAGCTCATCGCCAAGGAAGGATGGGATCCGCAATTCGGTGCACGGCCGCTGCGGCGCGCCATCCAACGCCTGGTCGAAGATCCGCTCTCCGAGGAGCTGCTGCGCGGCAGCTTCAAGGTCGGCGACCATATCGAGCTCGACGCCGAAGGCGGCAAGACGGTCTTCCGCAAGATCGGCGAGCCGCTGAAGCCGCCGGCACCACAACCCACGGGCTCTAGCTAACTGAGGTAGCTGGCTGATGTAGGGGCGGCACTTTACGTGCCGCCCACACCTTGACTCCAGGGAACAACGAGGGGCGACTGCAAAGTCGCCCCTCGTCATATCTGGTGGAGTCCAACGATGTCGCCCGAGCTTCTAACCGCTCTTGCTTCGGTCGGTACCTTCGTCGTGATTGCGGCCTCCGCAATCGCGGCGCTCGTGCAGCTGCGCCACTTGCGACGCAGCAATCAGCTCTCAGGGCTGCTCTCAGTGCTCGAGCTGTTTCAACAGACCCACTTCCACGAGCTCATCAACTTCGTGCGCTCTGAGCTTCCCCAGCGCATGGAAGATCCTGCTTTCCGCGCCGGACTCGAGCACGTCCCGGTCGATCGACGCAAACATCCCGAGTTGCACGTGGCCGACATGTACGAAGAAATAGGTTCCTATGTGCGGTGCGGTCTCATTGACGAAGATCAGTTCCTGCTCGGGCACTGGCTCAACGTGCTGCTGTACTGGTCGCTCTTGCACCCGTGCATGGTGCTCGTCCGAAGCCATTCGCCAAACACGTTTGAGAACTTCGAATACCTCGCCGCACGGGCGCTGGCATGGCGGAACAAACATCCGAGTGGTAACTATCCGCGTGAGTTGCCGCGCGTCGATGGTTCGATAGCGTATAAGGCATTGGTCGGGAAGGATCGGGCACCACTGAAAGTGCCGCCTCTACACAACACGGAAAGTGCGTCCAGATGAATTGGGAGGAGGTTTCCGCGGTCTCGACGTTCATCACGATGATCATCATCGCCGCGTCCGCCGTCGCGGCCGTCATGCAGCTGCGTCACATGCGAGCAGGCAACGCCATCGCCGGGTTCTTAGGCTTCATGGACCGTTGGGCGAGCCCCGAAGCACGCGAGCGGCAGGCTTATGTGTTCGGCGGCGAACTTGAACGCCGGCTCGCCGATCCCGCATACCGCGCTGGGCTGATGCAGGTGCAAGGTGACCGGCGCACGCACCCCGAGCTCGAGTACCTTGACTTTTGGGAGTCACTCGGCGGGTTTGTCAAGCTGGGTTACTTCCCGGAGGATCTCGTCATGGAGTCGGGCGGTCCCGTCGCCATCGCCGCGTGGGGAAAGCTGGCCCCCGTCATCGCCATCATCCGCAGCGTCCGGGGCCCATCGATCTACGACAACTTCGAGTTCTTGGTATCGCGAGCCAAACTCTGGGAAGCCCGCCACCCAGAAGGCATGTTTCCGCGCGGCACGCCGCGCCTGCCGGTCACGCAACCGGAGAGCGGTGATCGCGCGTGACGGCGGAGCTGCTGAGCGCGATCTTCGCGGGTGCCACGTTTGTGGTCATCGCGGCGAGCGCCGTCGCCGCCATCGTCCAGTTGCGCCACCTGCGCACGAGCAATCAGCTGGAAGCGATGATGGAGATCAACAGGCGTTGGAACGATCCAGAATTCCTCCGGTGGTTGACGTTTGTGCGCACCGAACTGCCGCGCAAAATGGAAGATCCCGAGTTCCGCGCTGGTATGGTCGGCGAGGCTGTCGATCGTCAGGTGCACGTCGAGCGCTACGTGGGAGACTACTTCGAGCAGATCGGCACGTACGCCAAATACGGGCTCATCGATGAGCGCTCGTTCCTCGATATCGCCTTTCAGACGGTCATCGACACCTGGGAACGACTCTGGCCGGTCACGCGCGTGCGGCGCGAGGCGTCCGGGCCGGCGATCTACGAGAATTTTGAATACTTAGCCGTCCGTGCACGGCAATGGCAGCAACGCCATCCGCACGGCGCCTACCCTGCGGGCGTGCTCCGCTACGGACCCGTAAGCTTGCCGCAGCAGATCTCCGCGGACCCGCATGTAGGCATGGAGAAAGATGCCGCCGGCCATGGATAGTTTCGCTGCCATCGGGTATGAGATGCACGAGGAGGTTTGTAGCCACCGGCCACTTGCACGGCTACCGCCCTGATGCACAAATCTGACAATTGGTTTCGGCGAACGTTTGCGACTGAGATATCGCCGCCGGTTCGAACGGGTCTTACCGTTCTTCTCATTGGCTTAGCGGTCGCCACTGCATACGTGAACGCACGCTACCCGATGCTGCGTCTTGCCGCGTTGGGGTTCACGTTTGTCGTCGCGATCCAAGCATTACAAGGGCTGCGCTGGGGCGTCGTGGCGGCGGTCGTGTTCGCGCTCGGCTTCAGCTTCGCCGAGTATGTCAACGGGCCGGTCGACCAGATGCAGTTCGCGCTGCCGAACGCGATCGCCCGGCTATTCGTGGCGCTGATCGTCGTCGGGCTTACCGAAGCCATTCGCGGGCAAAGCCGTGCGCTTGATGAAAGCCGGCTGCGCGAGCGCACGCTTGAGTTGCAACACGCGAGGCACGAGCTGTCGGCATCCGACGCACGCTTCCAGCTCGTCGGCGAATCGATCCCCTTTGGCGTCTGGTCGTGCGACGCAGCAGGTCGCGTCGTGTACATGAGCCCGTCCTTCTTGAAACTCGTCGGGATGACGCTCGACGAAGTACGCGACGGGGGGTGGCTGCGCTGCGTCGCGCCCGAAGATGGCACGCGCATCCGCGAAGCTTGGCGGGACCGCCTGCAGTGGCCGGAGCTGTGGGAAGACGAATACCGGCTGACCACGGCTGACGGCAAGAGCTATACGATCTTGTGCCGCGGCCGCTGCGTGCGCGACGACCAGGGACAGATCCTTGGCTGGACGGGGATCAATCTCGACATCACCCAGCGCTCGCGAGCCAGGGACCAATTGAATTTCCTGGTCGAGCTGGGGCGCATGCTCTCCATGTCGCTCGATCCCGCGACCACGCTCGAGCGGTTCTCAGATCTCATGGTGCCTCGTATCGCGGACTGGTGTTCGCTCGAAATCGTGCCCGACTCCGGTGATCTGCAGCTCGTATCGGTTCGCCACGGCGACCCGGCCAAGGCCGATCTGTTGCGACGACTGCGCGCCTATCCGCGCAGCGAGCAGGCGCGCAAGACGATTGACGACGTGCTGCGCACGGGCGCCTCGGTCGTGTATCCGCAGATCACCGATGAGATGCTCGTCGCCACGGCGCAGGATGCCCAGCACCTCGCGCTGCTGCGTTCCGCAGGCATCACGTCGAGCGTGATCGTGCCCATGCGCGCCCGAGAGCGCGTGCTCGGTGTCATGACGCTTGCCAATAGCGAGTCGGGCCGGACCTTCACGCAAGATGACGTGCACTTCATCGAGATCATCTGCGCTCGGGCCACGCTCGCCTATGACAACGCCCGCAGCTATGCCAAAGAGCAACAGGTCGCGGATACCTTCCAGCGCGCGAGCCTCCCCACGACATTGCCGCAGCTGCCGGGGATCAGTCTGCACGCGGTGTACCTGCCCGGCGCGACCGAATCCGAGGTTGGCGGCGATTGGTACGACGCATTTCAACTACCCGACGGGCGGCTTGCATTCTCCATCGGTGACGTCGCCGGCAAGGGATTGCGCGCTGCCGTGGCTATGGCGAGCACGCGACCCGCATTGCGCGGCTGCGCGTTGGAAGGGTTGTCACCGGCCGAGGTGCTGCGCCGCGTCAACCAACGCATATCGTATGATGGCGGCGGCATGGTCACTGCCGTGGCCGGTGTGCTCGATCCGGTGGCGTTGACCTTGACCGTCGCATCCGCGGGCCATCCCGCGCCGCTCATCGGCCATATTGATGGAACGGTCGACAGGGTCGCCGTGCGCGGGCTGCCGCTCGGCTTGTTCTCCGACCACGAGTACGAAGAGGTCACCGTACAACTGACTCCCGGCTCGCTCGTCGTGCTCTACACCGACGGCCTGATCGAATTCGACCACAACATCTTCGAGGGGGAGCGCCTGTTGATCGAAGCGATTCAGGGCGAGATCGAGATGAAGACGCCGGACCCGCCGGCAGCGCTTGCACGGCGCGTCATCTTAGGTGCGCCCCAGGATGATGTCGCAGTGCTCACCATTCGCATCGATCGTCTACCGCTCGACTCGGTCGAGCTGACGACGACGGCGTCCCCTGCCAACGCGCGCGTCATCCGCCAGGCGTTGCGACGCTTTGTCATGGGTTTGCCCGTCGAGCGCGACCAGCTGAGTGATCTCCTCACCGCTACAGGGGAGGCGGTGAGCAATGTCATCGAACATGCCTATGGCATCGATGGCGGTCCCGTGAGCGTCCGCGCGTATCTCGATAACGGTGACCTGGTCGTGCGCGTCGCCGACCAGGGTGTCTGGCGGAGCCGGAACAAGCAGGATGGCAGCGGCCGCGGCCTCATCATCATGCGGGCGCTCATGAAGTCCGTCGATGTCGGACGTGATGGTCAAGGCACCACCGTGACCATGCGCATGCCCTTGACGGAGAACGTTGGTGAACGAGCAGGCAACGTTTCGACGCCGCGATGAAGGCGGCACCGCTATCGTCGTCGCCGCCGGCGAGATCGACATCGCCAATATCGACCAGTTCAAATCGTTCGTCGCCGAGACCGCGCGTGACGCCAATGGCGCGCTGGTCATCTCGCTCGAAAGCGTTTCGTACCTCGACAGTCACACGATCGCCGCACTGGTCGAGTTCGACAAACGGCTGCGCACCAATCGCCGGCGGTTGATCGTGGTCGCACCGGCGAAGACGTCCGCCGGACGCATCGTGCGCATCGCGAGCCTGGAACTGGTCATCCGCGTCTGTGAATCCCTCGACGACGCGTTCGCATCTCTGCGCGCATCCTGACTAAGGAGCCTCGCCGCCCGCGGCCGAACGAGCGCGCATGGACGACCACGCGACGTTCGGTATTCTCGTGGGTGGTGGCCCGGCTCCCGGCATCAACGGCGTCATCGCGTCGGCGACGATCGAGGCGGTGAACGCGGGCTGCCGTGTCATCGGCATCTTCGACGGTTTCAAATGGCTCGCGCAAGGCAAAGCGCAATACGCGCAAGAGTTGCGGATCGAAGATGTGAGCCGTATCCATTGGCTCGGCGGTTCCATCCTGCGCACGTCGCGGACGAATCCGGCCAAAGATGCGCTGAGTCTCAGTAACGCGGTGCGCGCGCTGCGCGAGCTCGGCATCACGCATTTGCTCTGCATCGGCGGCGACGACACGACCTTCGGCGCCGCCAAAGTCGCCGGTGCGGCGGCTGGAGCGGTGCACGTCGCCACCGTCCCGAAGACGATCGATAACGACTTGCCGCTGCCCGACAACATGCCGACGTTCGGGTTTGAGACCGCTCGCGCCGTCGGTTCGGGCATCGTCGAAAGCCTGATGGAAGACGCACGCACGACCCAGCGTTGGTATTTCGCGGTGACGATGGGGCGCAAGTCGGGCGCACTCGCGCTTGGCATCACCAAGGCCTCGGGGGCCACGCTTGCGATCATTCCTGAGGAGTTCAAGCATACGCCGGTGCCGCTGTCGCTCGTGCGCGATACGCTCGTGGGCAGCATCATCAAGCGCCGGGTTAGTGGTCACGACCACGGTGTGGCAGTGATCGCCGAGGGCGTGGCGGAGTGCCTCAATGCGACGGAGCTGACGACGCTCAACGACGTCGCACGCGATGCGTATGGCAACGTGCGGCTGTCCGACATCGACCTGGGTGCGACGCTGCAATCAGCAACCGCTGCCGCGCTCGACGAGCTCAAGATCGATACGACGCTTGTGACCAAGGACATCGGCTACGAGCTGCGCTGCGCGAAGCCGCTCGCGTTCGACGTCGAATACACGCGCACGCTTGGCTATGGCGCAGTTCGCTATCTGCTCGGCGGTGGTTCGGGGGCGATGGTGGCGCTGCGCGGCGGTAAAGTGGCGCCGGTGACGCTGCACGAGATGATGGATCCGGCGAGTGGCCGCATCCGGGTGCGCCACGTCGACACCAGCACGGAAGCCTACGAGGTCGGCCGCAAGTATATGATCAGACTCGAACCGGGCGACCTCGAACCGCCGAAACTGTCAAGCCTTGCGGCGGCTGCTCATCTGGACGCGCGCGAGTTCCAAAAGCGATTTGAGCCGGTCGTGCATAACGCCTAAGCGGCCATCGTAGACGTGGGCGGCGTGCGCGCCAGTGCCATTGAGCGCCGGCCGCACCTGGGTGACCACTTTCAGCATGCGCACGCACGTGCCGCAGGCGCCCATCGTGAAGCAGACGTCGTCCATGAGCGAGCGCATGATGAAGATGCCGAGGCCGCGCATGCCCAAGCGCTCGGGATCGAGGCATTCGCCCTTGCCGGTGGGGTCAAAACCACAACCCTCGTCCGCGACTTCGACCGCGAACTCACCGTTCTCATAACAGCACGTGACCATGAAAAAACCGTCGAGCACATGCCCGTGCTCGGCGGCGTTATTGCAAGCCTCGCCAGCGGCTAACGCGATGTCGCCCACGTCGGTGGCGTGCAGGCCACAGATGCGGGCGAAGGATGCGACCTCCCGCCGCGCTTTGGAAACGGACGCGAGTTTGCTCGGGTATCTGCGCTTCAGCGTTCTCATTCGAGGATCATGGGCTCTTCAGAGAATGTCCCCGTCTGCGCGAAGCCAAAACCTCATTGTCAGGCTGTCTTTGCTCCAACGGTCGCTCTCGCGACCAGGTTCGTGCCGAACGAGTAGCCGAGCTCGCGAAAATCCCCGGACTGCAATACGACGACGTCGGCCCGTTTCCCGGCTGTCAAGCTCCCGATTTCTCCCCCGAGGCCCAGGGAATACGCCGCGTTGATGGTCATGGCCGCGATCACTTCGTGGACGCCGAGGCGCATATGACGGCGGGCCAGATAGGCGATCGTCTGCAGGGAGAAGCACGGACAGGTACCGGGGTTGTAGTCCGTCGCAAGCGCGATCGGCACGCCTGCATCCATCAGCTCACGCGCAGGCGCGTAGCGCGTAAGACCGAGATATTCGACCGTGCCGGGGCACAGCACCGCGACACAACCGCCGCCGGCGAGGGCCGCGATGTCCGCATCATCGATGAAGTTGCAATGGTCAGCGGATGCTGCGCGTAGCCGGCCTGCGACGAGTGCTCCGCCACTGCGGCTCAACTCATCGGCATGGATGCGCACGCGCAAGCCCGCGCGCGCGCAGGCACGCAAAAAGCGCTCGGATTGTTCTGGCGTGAAAAAGCCACGCTCGCAAAACGCATCGCCAAACCAGGCGATGCTCTGCGCGGCCACGTCCGGCAGCATGCGGTCGCATAACGCGGTCACAAAGGCGTCCGTATCGGAGAATTCCGGCGGCAGTGCATGGGCGCCGCAAAACGTCGGCGCAAGACGCGGCATCTCCGCACGCTTGCCAAGCTCCGCGATGACCGCCAGCAGTGCGAGCTCGCCGGGTCCGGTGAGCGCGTAGCCGCTTTTGACTTCGGCGGTCGTCGTGCCGTGCTGCAGCATGAGCGTCAGGTGGCGCTCGCCGATCTCGAGCAGCGCCGTCTGCGAGGCGGCACGTGTCTGCGCTATGGTGTAGCGCATGCCAAGCGCAGGCGTGCGTCCCGCAGCCAAATCCTCAAAGTCAGCGACGCGGTTCCCCGCGAACAGCGCGTGCGTGTGTGCATCGACGAAGCCGGGCATGACGACCTGGCCGTCGACATCGTGTTCTTCAAATGCACCATAACGGGATCGCGCATGGTCGACCGCGGCGCGGCAATCGGCATGGGTCCCCACCGCCGTGATGACGCCGTGCTCGACGAGCAGCGTACCGCCCGCAACAACGCCGAGATCGTCCGGCGCGATCCGCGCTTGCGCACCCGCGACGCTCGCGAGCGGCGCGAGCGTGACCAAGGTGGCGTTGCGAAGGGCGTAGGAGCGCGCGTGCGGTGGGCTTACCACGTCACCTGGTGATGATCCACGCCTTCGACGTGTAAATAGTATGACGCACTTGCCAAGATAGCGGCGATTGGTGCAAGACCGACCAGCTCGCAGCTGCGCACGCCGACACCGGCCGCCGCAGCCATCGCGCGGATGAGCTCGGTCACGCGGTAGAGCGGGATCGCCTGCACGTTGACGACGTTCATCGAGACCTGAACGGCGTTATCCGGCAGCGCGAATCCCAGCGCTTTGATGCCGACCAAACCGCCACTGCGCTGCCGCACCGCGAGCGCAATGCGCTCGGCGAGCTTGAGATCTGCGGTGTCGAGATTGACGTTGAACGCGATGAGGAAGTCGCGGGCACCGACGGCGGTCGCGCCTGCAGTGGGGTGCACAGACGGTTCGCCTACGTCCGGCCGGCGATCGGGCTCAGTCGCCGCCGTCAGCAGCCCTTCGAACTGTCCTTTGCGCACGGCCGAGAGATCGCGGCGGTCAGGCCGCGTCGCGGCGTGCTCGTAAAAGTAGGACGGCACGCGATAGCGCTCCCACAAGCCCTGCGCACAACGTCGGGCCAGCAACACCGCGTCATCCATGCTCGCGCCGTCGAGCGGGATGAATGGGATGACATCGATCGCGCCCATGCGTGGATGCTCGCCTGCGTGGGAACGCAAGTCGATGTTTTCGACAGCGCCGCCGGCGAGGCGCAACGCCGCTTCAACGACACCGTCACCCGTGCCGACGAATGTGTAGACGGAGCGATTATGCGATGCGTCGCTTTGCGTGTCGACGAGCGTCACATCCGGCGTGTCTGCTGCGGCTTGACCGATGCGTGCGATGATATCCGCGCGCCTGCCTTCGGAGATGTTCGGCACGCATTCAAACAGCTTCGCCATGTCGCTTGGGCCGTTTGGCGGCGAGCAGGCTGCCTCCCTTGCAAAGGGTAACTCTGTCAACGCTCATGGCTATCATCGAGACGCGGGTCGACACGTCATCTGCAGAATACGCCGCCAATCGCGACTACTTTGTGGGATTGCTCGACGAATTGCGCGAGCGCAGCGCACAGGTGGCAGGCGGCGGCGGGGCTGACGCCATGAAGCTCCACGTCTCGCGCGGTAAGATGCCGGTGCGCGAGCGGATCGCGCGGCTGGTCGACCCTGCGACACCGTTCCTCGAGCTGTCCGCGCTTGCGGCGTGGGAGATGTACAAAGGCGAAGCGCCGAGCGCCGGCATCGTCACCGGCATCGGCGTCGTGTGCGGTCGCGAATGCGTCATCATCGCCAATGACGCGACCGTCAAGGGCGGCACCTACTTCCCGCTCACCGTGAAGAAACATCTGCGCGCGCAAGAGGTCGCGGAACAAAATCGGTTGCCGTGCATCTACTTGGTGGACTCGGGCGGGGCGTTCTTGCCGCTGCAGGCCGATGTCTTTCCCGATCGCGATCATTTCGGGCGGATCTTCTACAATCAGGCGCGCATGTCGAGCAAAGGGATCACCCAGATCGCGGCGGTCATGGGGTCGTGCACGGCGGGCGGTGCCTACGTGCCCGCCATGAGCGATGAGACCGTCATCGTTAAAGGGGAAGGCACGATATTCTTAGGCGGGCCGCCACTCGTGAAAGCGGCGACGGGTGAAGTGGTGAGTGCAGAAGAGCTCGGCGGTGCCGACGTCCACTCTCGCATCTCCGGCGTGACCGACCATTACGCGGCATCCGACGAGCACGCGCTCGGCATCGTACGCGAAATCGTGAAGCATCTCAACTATGCCAAGACCACGCCGTGGCCCGTACAGCCGCCGCGACCGCCGCGCTACGATCCGCAAGAGCTCTACGGCATCGTGCAGCGCGACTGGCGCAAACCCTACGACGTCCGCGAGGTGATCGCGCGCATCACCGATGGCAGCGAGTTCCACGAGTTCAAAGCCCTCTATGGCCAGACGCTCGTCTGCGGTTTCGCCCACATCGAAGGGCAGCCCGCGGGGATCATCGCCAATCAAGGCATTTTGTTCTCGCAGAGCGCGCTCAAAGCGACGCACTTCATCGAGCTGTGCTGCGAACGAGGTGTGCCGCTCGTCTTCCTCCAGAACATCACGGGCTTCATGGTCGGAAAACAATACGAAGAGGGCGGTATCGCCAAAGACGGTGCCAAGATGGTCATGGCGGTGGCTAATGCCGAGGTGCCGAAATTCACGGTCATCATCGGTGGCTCGTTCGGCGCTGGCAATTATGGGATGTGCGGTCGCGCCTATGGGCCGCGTCAGCTGTGGATGTGGCCGAATGCGCGCATCTCGGTGATGGGTGGCCCGCAGGCCGCAAGCGTGCTGCTCACCGTTCGCCTCGAAGGTCTGGAGCGTCAAGGCAAGACGATGACGCCAGAGGAGCAGCGCGAGTTCATGCAGCCGATCTTGGACAAGTACGAAAGCGAAGGCAACCCGTACCACAGCACCGCGCGGCTCTGGGACGACGGCATCATCGACCCCGCACAGACGCGTGCCGTGCTCGCGCTTGGGATCTCCGC
>JAFANK010000343.1 GCA_019232725.1 Vulcanimicrobiota bacterium
GGTCGTCCGCACGAGTATTTGCAAGCGCTCCGCATCCTCCGGCGTCGGGGTGAGCAAGATGCAGTACGAACGATGCTTGCCGCGCCCGACGCGCCCACGGAGCTGATGCAACTGCGCGAGGCCGAAGGCGTGTGCGTCGAGGACCACCATGACGCTCGCTCCCGGAATATCCACACCTACCTCGACCACGCTCGTCGCGATCAGGATCTTGACGAAGCCATCTGCGAAGAGCTTCATGACATCGTCTTTTTGGGTCGACGTCATCTTGCCGTGCAGCACTTGCACCTGCAAGCCGGCAAAGGCACTCGTGCGCAGTTCTTGCGCCTGCTTGACAGCGGAATGCAAGGCGCGTTCCGATTCATCGATCGCCGGACACACGATGAACGCCTGCCGCCCCTGTTCGATCTCACTGCGGACAAATGCCAGAACGTTCTCTTTGGCATCTTCGCCGCGTACAAATGTCTTCACCGGCAGGCGGCCAGGAGGCAACTCGTCGAGCACCGATACGTCGAGATCCGCATAGACGGTCTGCGCGAGTGTCCGCGGTATCGGTGTCGCGGTCATGACCAACGTGTGCGGTGCATGTCCTCGCGCCTTCGCGCGCAACGCCGCTCGCTGCAGCACGCCGAAGCGGTGCTGCTCGTCGATGACGACGAGGCCTAAGCGTGCGAACTCGACGTCTTCGGTGATGAGCGCGTGCGTGCCGACCACGACCTGCAGGTCGCCGCAGCGCAATTGCTCCAAAATGTCCTCGCGTGTGCGCCGTTTGAGCGACCCGATCAAGAGCGCACACGAGTGCCCTGCATGCGAGAGCATTCCTGTGATGCGGTTGAATTGTTGCGCCGCGAGCACTTCGGTGGGCGCCATGAAGGCCGATTGATATCCGGCGCGCGCCGCCAACAGCATCGCCGCGACCGCGACCGCGGTCTTGCCCGACCCCACGTCGCCTTGCAACAAACGGTTCATGGGGCTCGTGCGCCGCAGATCGATAGCGACTTCACCGATCACGCGTTCTTGCGCGCGCGTGAGCGTGAACGGTAGCGCACGTCCAAGTTCCGCTCGGAACGCTGCTTCTTCGCCAGGTCGCAGCAAGCTCGAGAAGTCGGGCCCAGCCTCTCCCGTGCGCTCGGCGCGCCGGCGCGCGGCGGCGATGGCGAGCAAAAAGAATTCTTCATAGACGAGGCGGCGGCGTGCTTCGGCGGCTTGTTCCGGTGTCGCCGGTTTGTGGATCGTGACGAGCGCGCGCCATGCGTCGCTGAAGCGCTCTGCGCGGTCGATCGAAGCCGGGAGCGGATCGAGCTCGGCTTTCGCGTTCTTGTCTGCCGCCACAAGGCGCAGTGCCGCCTGGATCAGCCGCCGCAACTCATAGCCCGTGAGCCCGGCCGTCTGTGGATAGATCGGAACGAGCTCGCCGACGAACCGTTCGTCTGGCTTGAGCACGCGATGCTTGCTGACGTTCATCGTGACGCCGGTAAGCGTCCGGTCGACGCGGCCCCGCACGAAGACTCGTGTGCCGGCTGCGAGTTGACTGCCCAGATATGGGCGCCCATACCATACCGCAAGCAACGTACCAGTTCCGTCATCGATGGTGGCGGTCGTCTTTGAGCGGATACGCCCACGCAGCCGGATGTGCTTGAAATGCACGACGTTGCCGAGCACGTTGTCCTCGGGCGAACCGTCGCTCCCCGAGCCATCCTTGGTCAATTCGGCGATAGGGGTCGGCTGACGCAGATCGTCATAGCGATATGGAAAATGCCGCACAAGATCGCGTACGGTGCTGATGCCAAGGCGCTCCAAACAGGCGGTCGTGCGCGCGCTCAGGTGCAGCGCCGAACGCACCGGTGCTTCCAAGAGCGCCACGCGCTCGTCTGCGGGAGGTTCGACGTGGCCGGCTCGTGTCGCCATCGTGCAGATTATATCACTCGCCGCGATGGTGGACCTTTCCGCGGGCAGGTACCATGCCCACGAGCGTTGCAAGGCCCGCTGCAGGAGGATGCGAAGGTAATGAGACTCTCGCTGGTTTTTGTCATGGTCGTTGCGGCTGGGCTTGCGAGTTGCGCGAAACTCAACCTCACACCGCCGAGCGCGAACCCGTCGACCTTCGTGCCGCGTGAGATCTGGCACGGTGAGAGCGGCGGCTATCGGATCATGTGGTCGACCGCTGACCTCATCGCGTTTCCGCAGCAATCCCCTGGCGCCCAGGCATTCTCGGAGCTCGGACGGACAATCGCGGACTTCCACGGGATGTTGCGGACGCAACGCGCGGACTGCGACCTGACGCGTCAAGCAGACCTGCAGTCGGTCGTCGGCACGATCATCTCGATCCGCACGGCCGATACCATGAAGTGCACGAGTGGTGCGAGTGGTTCGAACCGTAGCGCGCGATCGTTTGATCTGGCGCATCCACGGCAGCCGCTGCCTCTTACGAGCCTTTTCCCGGCGCACGAACTGGATGCGCTGACCACCAAGGCGCAGCACTTCTGCTCATCCGTGCCCGCCGATCTCTTCAACCGGTTTGCGTTCAGCGAGTTCCACCAGCAGCAAGTGATCGTCGCAGTGACACTGCCGCAGACGTGCACGACACAGCAGATCGACATCACCCTGAACGTACCCGCCAAACTCAAGCAACCGCTCGCCCAGGCCGCGCAGCGGGTGCATGGCTTTTTGTGGCACGATCAGCCGGCAATTTCGAACGGGCTATCGACGACCATCAACTACCACTATCGCGCTGCTGTCGAGTAGTCCAATAACTGTAGGGGCGGCACTTTACGTGCCGCCCATTTAAAAAAGGCGACACCCAGATTCGAACTGGGGATGGGGGTTTTGCAGACCCCTGCCTTACCACTTGGCTATGTCGCCGTGCCCGGTTCGCCGATTTCGCGGTGAGCCAAGCTGACCCTTGCCCTGCATCGCTGCTGAGAAGCAACGGACCCAGCGCTATAGACTGCGAACTATCGACATATGCCACACGCACACCGGTCAACCTCGACGACATCACGTGGGTCGCTTCGCCGCTACGCGCAAAAGCGCGATTTCGCGCAAACGCCGGAGCCCAAGGGGCAGAAGCTGCCGCGCGGGCGGGCCCTGCGCTTTGTCGTGCAAAAACATCGCGCATCACATCTGCATTATGATTTTCGGTTAGAGGCCGATGGCGTGCTCAAGTCGTGGGCTGTACCCAAAGGACCCACGCTTGACCCGAAAGAGCGGCGTCTGGCGATGCAAGTCGAGGATCACCCGCTCGACTATCGTGATTTCGAAGGCGTCATTCCTAAAGGGAATTATGGTGCCGGCCAAGTCATCGTGTGGGATCGCGGCACGTACAAGCTCGCCGAAGGCACAAACCCGGCCGCGGAGATCGGGCGCGGCAAGATCAAGGTCATTCTCCACGGCAAGAAGCTCGGCGGCATGTTCACGCTCGTGCGGATGCGTCCGCGTGACGGATCGGAAAACGCGTGGTTGCTGATCAAGGACAAAGATGCGGGCGCGGAATCTGGATGGGATCCTGAACGTCACAGCGAGTCGGTGAAGACCGGACGGACGCTGGACGATGTCGCCGAAAGCCGGCATGCTGCAAAGTGGCAGAGCAATCGCACCGCCGCACGGTCGGGGCGCTGATCATAGCCCTCCCGCGAATCGACCACCCGATGCTCGCCACGCTCGTCGACGGCCCGTTCGACGACGACGACTGGCTGTTCGAGATCAAATGGGATGGCGTTCGTGCGATCGCGACCGTCGCGCCAGGCGAACCTCCACGCGTCCACTCACGCACCGGCAAGGACCTGCTGCTCCAATTTCCCGAGCTCACGGAGCTGCGCCGCGCGTTCGGCCGCGGGCCGTTCATCGTTGACGGCGAGATCGTCGCGCTCGACCGCGAGGGCCGCTCGTCGTTCCAGCGCCTGCAGCCGCGGCTCAATCGCCGGCACAGCGATCCGGCACTCGAACGCTCGGTTCCGGCGACCTTCGCGGTGTTCGACCTGTTGTATGCGGGGCGAAAGGATCTGCGGTCCAGCCCGCTCGAGGAGCGAAAAGCCGCATTGCAGCGGTTGATGCACGACGGAGCGCCGCATGTGATCCTTTCCAAGCACGTCGTCGGCGACGGCAAGAAGTTGTACACGCTCGCCAAGCGTCGTGCGCTCGAGGGCATCATCGCAAAACGTCGCGACTCGCCCTATATCGAACGGCGCTCGCGCTTATGGTTGAAGATCAAGACACACCTCGAGCAAGAAGTGGTGATCGGCGGCTGGACGGACCCGCGCGGTTCACGCGAGCAGTTCGGCGCGCTGATCCTCGGGGTCTACGACGCTGGCGAGCTCCGCTACGTCGGCCATGTCGGCACCGGCTTCAACCGCGACCTTCTTGACGTCGTCATGAAAAAGATGAA
>JAFANK010000071.1 GCA_019232725.1 Vulcanimicrobiota bacterium
TCGACGAGGTCACGCTGCGTTTCATGAGGGGTGCCGAGAGCTTATGACCGCGCGCGTTGGGCTCCTCCGGTGTCCTTGCGCCGCGCGCGAGCGTCAAGACGCTGGGCCGACTTGGCCCGCAGGTGGCGGCGGACACGATCGATGCGCTGCAACGCGGCGCGTGCTGCGGGCACGCGTACGCAGATCGGAATCGCACAACGCGCAATGATGCCAGCAAGCGTGACCGGCTCGTGGGCAAGCATACGCACGGCATCGGCCGCCGTCACGTCGTCCTGTCGCATCGTTGCCTTGGCGGCGATTTCGATCAGCTTCATCTGTAACTGCTTTTCAAGTCTTTTGGCAAGCGCCGTGCGCACGCGCGCGGGCAATGAGGCGTCCTTCGCCACCTTACTGGCGATGTACCGGTAGCCGGCGATGACGCTTGTGTCTTGACGCTCCGATCCGGCCTGTTCGTGGCGAATGTACGCTGCGCACGCTTGGTACGAAACGACGATGGGGAACTGCGCCGCCAGGTGCAATTCATATTCAAGATCGCAGGCGGTGCCGGCACCCGCGTCAAGCAGACCGATACGATCGATAACGGCGCGCCGGAAAAGCACACCCGTCCAGGTCGGATGCTTGTTGTCCAACATCTGCCATGCGCCACTGGGCGGATCGTAACGCCCTTCGCGCGGCCAGCGTGCGACCGGTGCATACTGGACGCCGCCCTCATCGTTGAGCTCGAGCGTGGAACCCGCAAACATCATGGCATCAGGATTGGCATCGAGCGCACTGACGGCAAGCTCCAGGAAGTTCGGATAGATGATGTCGTCATCGGAGAGGAACGAAAAGAATTCCGTTTCAACGTGAGCCATGCCGTCATTGAAGTTGGCGAAGGCGCCGATATTCGCGGACCGCCGATGGTACCGCAGCCGGGCATCCCCGGTTGCAAGCTTTCTGACTTCTTCTGCCGTGTTGTCGGTCGACGCATTGTCATACACGCAGACCTGCAGGTCTGCATACGTCTGCGACAGGACGCTGCGCAACGCCCGGCCGATCAGCGCGCCGCGTTGAAACGTTGGGACGATGACCGTCACTCGAGTCACGAGAAAAAGCTGCGGACGCCTTCGATGACCCGCTCGACAAAAGCCTCGCGCATGCATGAGTGCAGCGGCAGCGTCAGCACTTCGTCCACGATGCGTTCGGTCACCGTCATGTCGCCACGACGTGCCGAGGCGAAATAGGCATGGCGATGAACGGGTATGAAGTGGATGCCGCAGTCTATCTCCCGCGCCCGAAGGTGTTCGATGAGCGCGCTGCGGCGACCGCTGAGCACGCGAAGACTGTAGATGAACGGGGAGATATGACGGAAATCGCTGGCGAGCACGGCCAAGCCATCGATCTGTGAGAACGCGCGCGAATAGCGCCCGCACACCGCTTGCCGCGTGTCGATGAACTCATCCGCACGCTTGATCTGCGAAATGCCGACGGCAGCCAGAATATTGGTGAGGTGATAGCGGTAGCCTTCGCTGACGACGTCATATTCCCAGGCGCGGCGGTTCTTGTAACGCTCGGTCGTATCTTTATCAACCCCGAGCAAACGCAGGTGGTGAAGCTGTTCGATCTCTCGCGGGTCGCGCGCGACCACACACCCGCCGTCGATCGACGTGATCACTTTGACGGGATCGAAGCTGAACACGGCGATATCGCCAAAGCTGCCGATGCGCTGCCCGTCCTTGGTCGACCCGAACGCATGGCAGGCGTCTTCGATCACACGCAGCCCGTGCTGGGCGGCGAGTTCGTATACGCCCGCAAGGTCGCAGGGAACCCCCGCGAAATGCAGAGGCACGATCGCACGCGTCTTGGGTCCGCACAATTGCGCCGCCTTTTCACAGTCGATGCCAAGGTCGGTCTCGCGGACGTCACACATCACGACTTGCGCACCCGCTGCGTGAATCGCTTGGTGGTCGGCGACGTAGTTGAATGACGGCGTGATGACTTCATCGCCGGGGCCGATGCCCGCTGCACGCAAGGCGATATGGAGCGCAGACGTACCCGTGTTGGTCGCGACGACGAACCGGTCGTGCAAACCCAAAAAGGCGCTGATGCGATCTTCGAATTCTTTGGTCGCCGCGCCCATCCCGAGCCAGCCGACGTCGATCGCTTCAGCGAGGTGGGCGAGCGTGTCCGGCCCGACGCACGGGGCGAACACCGGAATGTGCTCGCCGCCCTCTAGTCTGCGATGCATCGCAAATAGCCGCCTGGGGCGACGCTGAGGAGCAGCTTGCAGTCGATCTCGCCATCCACCGCAAACCGGCGGTTCGTCTGCAAGAACGCCGCGATCGCCGTTGCCGGATTGTTTCCCGGGCCCCACGAGCGGTCGGGAAACGCGCTCTTGGGCATGTGCTCGATAGCCGTGTCGAACACCACCAGATAGCTGCCGCGCGTCACGAGCGGAGAGTACAGCTCAAGCTCGCGCAGCACGTGTTCGTGCGTATGGTTGGAATCCAGCACCACCATCACGCGCCGTGCCTGACGAGCTTGCAAGGCAGCTTGCGCGACGACGCTTTCATCAATCGACGATCCTTGCACAAGCTGCACGCGCGCCGACAGCGGATGGGCTTCGATGGCCGCTCGGTTGTGCGGCCGGATCTCCACGTCGATGCCGAGCACGCGGCCAGAACCGCCGAGCAATTCCAGCAGCGACGCATAGAAGATGAGGGATCCACCGTGCGCCACGCCGGTTTCGATGATCAAGTCCGGTTTGACACTCCAGACGATCTCTTGCATGGCGATCAGATCTTGCGGGTATTGGATGACCGGCATCCCGAGCCACGTGAAGTTATACGAGTAGCGATACTCGCATGTCTTGAGAAAGAAGGCCCGCGCCAGCTGCGCGAGTTCGGTATCGCCTGCCATCGCGGTGATGCGCTCAGGGTCGCTCGGGTCGTGCGGCCCGCGGGTCATCGCTGCAGCGAAGCGGGAGCGGCAAGCGGTCGTGCCGGAACGCCTGCGACCGTCGTATGGGGGGCGACATCGCGCGTCACCACAGCACCAGCCGCGACAATCGCGCCTTCGCCCACCGAGCTGCGCGGTATGACGACAGCTCCAGCACCGATAAATGCGCAGCTGCCGACCCGAACACAACCACATAACACTGCCCCGGGTCCGACATGCGCGCCATCGGCGACGACCGACTCGTGTTCTATCGTCGCCGCGGTGTTGACGATGCAACCTCGCCCGACACGCGCCTCCGCGCACACGTTGGCGTGGGCGAAAACCACGGATCCTTGGCCGACCCTGGCTGAGGTCGCGACAAATGCGCTCGCATGCACGAGGGTTGCGGGCTGCAAGCCAGCCGCGCGGAGCATGGCGTCCAGCGCTAAACGGTCGGATCCGCGAGATCCGCCGATCGCCACGATGAAATGAGCGGTACCTTGATGCGTGGCGCGCCACTGCTCGAACCCGGCGCTGCCATGATAGATGGGAACACCGGGCAGGGGCGACGCGACTCGCGCGTCGTTGTCGAAAAGCGCGATAATCTCAAAGCCGTGCTGCGGGGCAAAATCGGCGATGACCTTGGCCTGGCCCGCCGCACCCCAGATGACCAGAGGCGCCATCTCGCCGGTCATGCGAGCACGGCGGCTTGCGGGATCGGTACGACCAAGCGCGCTCCCCACGCGTGAACCGGCGCGAGTTGCTCGCCGATCTCCGCTGCGAGATTCCAAGGGAAGATGAGGATGTAGTCGGGCCGGTACTCCTCGATGGCTGCGGGCGCCCGGATGGGGATGTGCACGCCCGGGATGAGCTTGCCCTGCTTGAGCGGGTTGCGGTCGCACGTGAATTCGATGAGATCACGGCGCACGCCGCAGTAATTGAGCAACGTGGTCGCCTTGGCCGGCGCACCATACCCTGCCACGCGCTTGTCGTGCGCTGCTGCATCGATCAAAAACGTCAGCAGGGATCGCTTCACTGCAGCCACGCGTTTGGCGAACTGTTCGTACGCGACGTCGCTTCCCAGTCCTGCCGCTCGTTCGGCAGTCACCACACGCTGCACCGCCGCGGTGTCCGCGTGCGGCGATGCAGCGTGCGCGACGTAGATGCGCAACGAACCGCCGTGCGTCGACAGCTCCTCGACGTCAAAAATACGCAAACCGTGGGCAGCGAATATCTCTTGTGCGGTGCTCAGCGAGAAATAGGAGAGATGCTCGTGATAGATCGTATCAAATTCGGTGTTGGCGATGAGTTGGGCTAGGTGCGGGAACTCAAGCGTGGCGACCCCCAGTGGTTCGAGCAACGCGCCGATACCCGCGACAAAATCATTGAGCCCGGGCACATGGGCAAGGACGTTGTTCGCGACGATTAGGTCGGCGCGCTTGCCCTCAGCCGCGAGATCGCCCGCGAGGGTCGCACCAAAATAGGCAGCGCGCGTCGGAATGCCTGCCGCAACAGCCGCGGCCGCGATATTGCGTGCCGGTTCGATCCCGAGCACCGGCACGCCGGCGTTTGAAAAATTCTTGAGGAGATGACCATCGTTGCTGGCGATCTCGACCACAAAGCTCTTGGCGGTCAGCGTCAAACGCTCGCGCATCATGTCAGCATACCGGCTGACATGGTCAAGCCACGATGTTGAAAACGACGACATGTAAGGGTAGTGGTCGAACGTCTCTTCCGGACGCCGATAGTTCGGCAGTTGCACAAGACCGCAGCGCTCACATGCAAGCAGGCGCAGTGGGTAAAACGTCTCCGGTTCGCCGGCATGTTCAGGCGAGACGAAGGCATTGGATGGCGGAGACATCCCAAGATCTACCACTTCGCGTCGCAACGCAGCATCGCAAAAGCGGCATGCGGGATTCACGAGCGCACGCTCTCCACGGTGAGTGCTTCGATATCCGCGTTCAGCAGCGCTCGCGCATCGGCACCATCGAACCACGACCGGTACCAGTGGATGGTGCGCTGCAACCCCGCCTCGAGGCCGATCCTCGCTCGCCAGCCGAGGCGATCGGCCGCTTTCGTGCTGTCCAAACGTAACGTGGCCGCTTCGGCCGGATGCGCTATTGTGTCGCGCGCCCAGGTCGCGCCGCCTCCCCACAGCTCGGTCGAGCGATCGGCAAGCGCTGACACCGGCTGCTCGTCCGCAGACGCCGGTCCGAAGTTCCACGCTTGCGCAAAATCCGCACCATCGTCTCCGGCCAGGCGCTGCGCGAGCATGAGATATCCACGCAACGGGTCGACGACGTGTTGCCAAGGCCGAATAGCGTCAGGTTGCCGTATGAGGGCTGGCCTTCCGGCTCGAAACGCCGCGATCAGATCGGGCACGAGGCGATCGTGCGACCAGTCGCCGCCGCCGATGACGTTACCAGCCCGAGCGGTAGCGACGGCGAGACCAGACGGCTCCGGGCGGCCCAGCAGCCCCCGATAACCGTACACGATCATCTCGGCTGCGGCTTTGCTTG
>JAFANK010000097.1 GCA_019232725.1 Vulcanimicrobiota bacterium
CCGCGTGGCGATGGTCGATCCGGATACGGGCGGCTGCCACGACGGCCTCGAGCAATCCCGGGTCAATCCGAACATGGGCGCCGAGAGCACGCTCTCGTACCTCCACGCACACGCCGCTCTCGCTGCGCACCTGCGTGGGAAGCCGCGCTAACCGGCCGCACGCAACGGCCACACACAACGTCTACACACAACGCTCGGCACGCATCTCTCGCAAAGGATCCTCTCCCGAAACCATCATGATCGATTCCCAAGAACTGCAAGCACTCGACTCGTACTCGCAGGCGGTCGTCGGCGCCGTCGAGCGCATCGGACCGGCTGTGGTCAGCGTCGGCATGGCGCGCCGCGCACCCGAACGATTGCGCCGGCGCGGCCTCGACGAACTCGTCGGCGCGGGCAGCGGTCTTGTCATCGCACCGGACGGCTTCGTGCTCACCAACAGTCACGTCGTGAGCGCCGCCGATCGCGTCGAAGTCCGCTTCCAAGACGGACGAGAAATGGCGGCGCAAATCGTCGGCAACGACCCGCATAGCGACCTTGCCGTGTTGCGCATCCCTGGCTCGGGATTGCCAAGCGCCCAGCTAGGCGACTCTTCGAAACTCCGTGTCGGCCAGCTCGTCATCGCGATGGGCAACCCTCACGGCTTCCAGGCGACGGTCACCGCCGGCGTGGTCAGCGCGCTTGGACGCACGCTGCGCTCGGACACCGGACGTCTCATCGAAGGCGTCATCCAAAGCGACGCCGCCCTCAACCCGGGCAACTCCGGTGGACCCCTTGTCGATTTTCACGGTAGCGTGATAGGTATCAACACGGCCATTTGGGCAGGCTCCCAAGGCATCTGCTTTGCTATTCCAGTCAACACGGCCAAGCTCGTCGCCTCGCAGCTCATCAGCCACGGCGTCGTGCGGCGCGCATACCTCGGTGTCATCTTGCAACGGGCGGGTGTGGACCGCAAGCTTGCCCACCGCTTCGGGCTGGAGACGACGACCGCTGCTGTGGTGACCGATCTCGATCCGCAAGGCGCGGCCACCGCGGCTGGCATCCGCGCCGGCGATCTCATCATCAAAGCTGGCGAACGAATCGTGCGCTCTCCAGATGACCTGCAGGTCGCGCTAGGCGAACACCGTATCGGCGAACCGCTCATCATCGACGTGTTGCGCAGCGACGAGCGCGTGCGCGTCGAGACGACGCCGACGGAGCTTCGCGACGCCGCCTAAGCGGCATACGACTTCCGCATCCCCACGCATGCGCGCGGCAAAAGGTCCGTCGCCTGCGGGGCCACGAAAAACTGCCTGATGGACCCGCTCGAGGCGCTCAACGACGAGCAACGCGCGGCGGCCGCTGCAACAGACGGCGCCGTTCTTATTTTCGCGGGCGCCGGCAGCGGCAAGACCCGCGTCCTCACGCATCGCGTCGCCTATTTGCTCGAACAGGGCAAGGCCCCGGCGCACGCGATCCTCGCGGTCACCTTCACCAATAAAGCGGCCGGGGAGCTCAAGTCCCGTTTGCGCCAGCTCGTGGGCGATCAGGCGCACGGCCTGTGGGTCGGCACCTTCCACTCGATCGGCGTGCGCATTCTCCGCCGCGACGGCACTGCGGTCGGTGTCGCGCCCAACTTCGTCATCTACGACGAGACCGACCAACGCGCGCTCGTGCGCGAGATCCTTCGCGACCTCAACTTGGATGAACGCCACTACCCGCCGGGCGGTATCCTCGCCCAGATCAGTCGCGCGAAGGAGCGCGCCCTCGACGCCGCCGCATTTGCCGGCAGCGCAGACGGTCATCTCTCCCAGACCTATGCCTCCGTCTACACCGCATACGAGCGACGCCTAACACGAGCAAACGCGCTAGACTTCGACGACCTCATCATGCGCACGCTCGCGCTGCTCGAACGTGATGACGACATCGCGCGCAAGTACCGCCAGCGTTTTGCGTACATCCTCGTCGATGAATATCAAGACGTCAACGAAGCGCAATACCGTATGGTGCGTGCGCTTTCACGCGGAACCGGCAACATCTGCGTCGTCGGCGACGACGATCAGTCGATCTATAGCTTCCGTGGTGCCGATCACCGCATCATCCTGCGCTTCGAACGCGACTTCCCGGGTGCAACAACCTTTCGGCTCGAGCGCAATTACCGCTCGACCAAACCCGTGCTGACCGCCGCGAACGCCCTCGTCAGCCACAACACGCAACGGCATCGCAAGAAGTTATGGACATCGCGCGAGGACGGCAAGCCGGTACGAGTCTATGCAGCCTCGAGCGATCGCGATGAGGCACGCTTCATCGTCGAGCTCGTGCAAGCAGGCATTCGCGAAGAGGGGCGCAGCTTCAACGACTTCGCGATCCTGTACCGCACGAATGCCCAGTCGCGCGCGGTCGAAGAAGCGATGCTTGCAATCGGCATGCCATACCGGATTGTCGGCGGCGTCGGCTTTTATGCGCGCGCCGAAGTCAAAGACGCGCTCTCCTACCTGCGCTACATCGTCAATCGCGATGACGGCGTGAGCCTGCGCCGTATCATCAATGCGCCACGGCGCGGCATCGGCCAGTCAACGCTCAACGCCATCGGCGACGAAGGCGCACGCCGAGGACTGACCTTTGCGCAGGCCCTAGCTGACGCATCGGTGGTGGCCGCGGCCGCGCCCAAGAAGGTCAAAGATATCGCTGCTTTTCTCGCGGACATCGACGCCTTCGCACGCCTCGGCGATGAGCGTGGACCGGCTGCCCTTTTGGTGAGCATCCTCGAAGAGACCGGGTACGTGCGCGAGCTGCAAGCCGAGGACACGCCCGAGGCGCAAAGCCGCATCGAAAACCTGCGCGAGCTCATCGGTGTGGCACGAGAATTCGAGGAGCGAGAAGGCCCCGACCTCATCGGTTTTCTCTCGACCATCTCCCTTGTCTCCGATCTTGACGCGATGGACGAGAAGACGTCAGCCGTCACGCTCATGACTTTGCACATGGCCAAAGGCCTCGAGTTCCCGGTCGTCACCTTGTGCGGCCTTGAAGAAGGCATCTTCCCGCACAACCGAGCGCTCATGGATCCATCTGAAGTAGAAGAAGAACGTCGCCTCGCGTACGTTGGCCTGACGCGGGCGATGGACGAGCTTTACCTCACCTTCGCGCGCCGGCGCATGACCTACGGCAATGCCTACATGCACCCGCCGTCGCGCTTCTTCGGCGAAATGAGCGGGCTTGAATATCTCAACGCGCCGCCCATGCCGGCGGTGGGCCAAAGCGGCGGGTGGGAAGATCTCGCGCTGCCCTCACGAGCGACCAACACCATGCCGCTCGAACTCGCGATCGGCGACCTCGTCAACCATCAGAAATTTGGGCGCGGTACCGTGCTCGAAGTACGCGGTGCCGGTGGTGACGCGTTCGTCACCGTGCAATTCGAGACGGCCGGCCGCAAGAGCATCATGCTTAATTACGCAAAACTCGAGAAAGTCGAAAACGCCGCTGACGCAAGCCCGCTCTGATCGCAAAAGCACGCGAACACGATGCAGCGACACCAAGCACGCACAGGCGCGCGGTCAACGCTGCTGGAACGACAGCATATGACGGGAACCGTGGTGCGTGTCGCGGTCGCCGGGGCTCGAGGACGCACCGGCAGCATCGTCAGCGATGCATTGGGCCGCGCACAGGGCGTCGAGCTTGTCGGCATGCTCGTACGGGGCGGCGCGGACCCGAGCGCCAAAACGTTTGATGATGTCCAAAGGCTTGCCGCTGACACCCAGCCTGACGTGCTCGTTGATTTCACGCTCTACCCAGACTCCAAGACGATCGCGCTGCGGTCGTTGGCGCTCGGCATCAGCCCGGTCATCGGCACCTCGGGGTACACCCCAGCCGACCTCGAAGATCTGCGTGAAGCCTGTGCAGATGCAAAGCTCGGCGCGGTCTATGCGCCCAATTTTTCGATCGGCGCAGCGCTTGCCATGCAGTTCGCCAAGGCGGCCGCACCGTATTTCGAGTACGCGGAGATCATTGAAACGCACCACACCGGTAAGCAAGACGCACCCTCCGCAACGGCGCTTGCGACCGCGCGTCTCATCGCCGGTGCCGGACACCCGCGCCGGGCAGCAAGCGCAGTAATGAAATCAGCCGGTGCTCGCGGCGCCGATGAAGCCGGTGTGGGCATACACAGCCTGCGCCTGCCGGGCGTTGTGGGGATACATGAAGTGCGCTTTGCTAACGAAGATGAAACCCTTGTGATCACCCATAGCACATCCACGCGCTCCGCTTTTATCGCCGGAGTCGTGCGCGCGGTGCGCGCCGTGCGTTCGCTCGATCGTCTCGTCATCGGTCTCGAGGAGCTGCAGGTATGAGCGGCTCGCTGCGGGTCGCGATCGTCGGCGCCACCGGCCTGGTCGGCGAAGCACTGTTGCGCGTCCTCGACGCGCGCCGATTCCCCGTCGCGAGCCTCGCCTTTTTCGCCGGCGCCCGATCCTCCGGCAGCAAGCTGCAGGCACTTGGCGCTCATCATGACGTGCTGGAAGTCGACGAACGCACGCCCGACTTCTCAGCGATCGACCTCGCGTTTTTCGCAGCGGGTGCCGAGGTGAGCCGCATGCTGGCACCGCGAGCTGCCGCAGCGGGAACGCTCGTCATCGACAAGTCGAGCGCATTCCGGCTCGACGACGGCGTGCCGCTCATCGTCCCCGAGATCAACGCGAACGCGATCGGCGATAAGCGCCTCATCGCCAACCCGAATTGCGCGGTCATACCGCTCTCGGTCATGCTTGGGCCGATCCACCGTCAATTCGGTCTGGCTTGGGTCAGCGTTTCGACGTACCAGAGCGTCTCAGGCGCGGGGAAAGAGGCGTTGCTCGAGTTCGAAAGTCAGCTCGCAGGCGAACGCATGCCGGAGCGCGTTTTGCCACGGCGAATTGCGAATAACGTGTTTCCAGAGAACGGACCGTTCGACGACAGCGGCTACGGCGAAGAAGAGCGCAAGATCGCAGCCGAGTTTCAGAAGATCCTCGACGATGAGACGATCCGTATCTCCGCGACATCCGTGCGGGTACCGGTCGTCGTCGGCCATGGCGAAGCAGTCGCCTTCGCCACACGCCAACCAGCCAGCATCGAGGACATCGAACGTATATTGCGCAGCGCTCCGGGGGTGCGTTTTCTGCCCGGCACGGCCTACGCAACCCCCATCGAAGTCACGGGATCGGACGATGTCATCGTCGGCCGGCTGCGCCCCGATACCGCCCATCCAGGTGCGTACCTCGCGTGGCTGGTCTGCGATAACCTGCGCAAAGGCGCTGCGACCAACGCGGTACAGATCGCCGAAGCGGCATACGCGGCCCAGGCTACTCGTGGTCTTGATGTCGGAGCCAAGGCGTGAAAGAAGCGAGCGCCGTCGGCTCGATCCGCGTCATGAAGTTCGGTGGATCGTCGCTTGCAAGTCCCGCTCAGCGCACCGCTGCTGCGAATCGCGTCCTTGCAGTGCAAAAAGATGGCGAACGCGTGGTCATCGTCGTTTCAGCCATGGGCCGACGTCCCGACCCCTATGCCACCGACACCCTGCTCGAACTTGCGCCAGACGCGGACGCAGGCCCCAACCGCGATTTGCTTGCGGCCAGCGGTGAAATCGTGAGCGCTGCAGTGTTCGCCGCGACGCTGGAGCGCTGCGGCGCTCGTGCGCGTGCGCTCACGGGTTGGCAAGCGGGCATCCTCACTGATGGCGCGCATGGCGATGCGCACGTCCTGCACGTGGAGCGCACCACCATCGATGAGGTCCTTTCAAGCGGCGTCACACCGGTCATCTGCGGTTTCCAGGGCGCCGATCGCAACGGCACCATCACGACGCTTGGTCGTGGCGGCAGCGATCTGACAGCTGTCGCCATCGCGCGAGCGCTCGGTGGCGCTGCGCTTGACATCTACACGGATGTCGACGGCGTGATGACGGCCGATCCGCGGCGCGTGCCGGCCGCGCAGACGATCCCGAATCTCACGTTCGAAGAAGTGACCGAACTTTCGCAGCATGGCGCGACCGTCATGCACGACAAGGCAGCGGATCTCGCTCGCATCGCACACTTGCCGTACACCGTCTTGAGCCTAAACTCAGGCACGGGCACAAAGGTCGGAGCGACCGACGCGCCGCAGCCGGCGGGGCCCGTCACCGGTGTCACGGCATCCTTCGGCTTCACCTTCATGCACCTCGTGCCCGATGCGGCCGTGCTGCCTGGCGGCTGGGAACAAGATGCGTTCCGCGTGCTCGCCGAGGCGAACATCAGCATCGATTGCGTCAATGTCAACTCCGCCGGCTTGTTTTTCATCGTGCGCGACGCCGAAGTGAAGCGCGCGCAAGAACGCCTGACCGCGCTACCGCTGGCCGTGCGCACACGTCCCGATTGCGCCAAGATCTCCGTGGTCGGCGCAGGCATGCGCGGCACGCCGGGCGTCATGTATGCATGCGTGCGAGCGCTGAGCGCCGCCGCCGTGCCCATCGTCCACAGCACGGACTCCCACATCACGATCTCGCTGCTCGTGCCAGCGCCCCAGGCGGCGGGCGCAGAGAACGCGCTGCATCAACACTTCGGCCTCGGCAGCGCTTAAGGAGGAACATCCGTGAAACTCGGACGCTTTGGATCGGTGGTGACGGCGATGATCACGCCCATGCGCCATGATGGATCGCTTGATGCGCACGAAGCCGCGCGTCTAGCCAGCTGGCTTATCGACAACGGCAGCACGGCACTCGTCATCGCAGGAACGACCGGCGAGGGTCCCACCCTCAGCGATGAGGAGAAACTAACCCTATTCCGCAGCGTCGTCGACGCGCTGCAAACCCGCGCACCCGTCATCGCCAACGTGGGAACGAACGACACGCTCCGCTCCACGGAGTTCGCCAAGCGCGCGGCCGATTGCGGCGTGCACGCGCTCATGGCTGTCGGGCCCTACTATAATAAGCCTCCGCAGGCCGGACTCATGAAGCATTTCGCCGCGATTGCCGATGCGGCCAACCTGCCGATGATGATCTACAACATCCCTGGCCGCACCGGCGTGAACATCTTACCCGAAACCATCATCGCGCTCGCCGACCATCCAAAAATCGTGGCGGTAAAGGAGTCGAGTGGCGACATCAACCAGCTCGCGGAGATCGCCGCTCGTGCACCGGAGAACTTCGATTGTTACAGCGGCGACGATCACCTTGCGCTGCCACACGCCGCCGTCGGCGGCTGTGGCGTCGTCTCTGTGGCCAGCCATCTCGCAGGCCTCGACATCGCGGAGATGTTCACAACTTTTGCGCAAGGGGACAACCAGGGCGCGACCGCCGTCCACCATCGCCTCATGCCGCTCTTCCGCGCGCTGTTCGCAGTCACATCGCCCATCCCGGTCAAAGCCGCGGTCGGCATGCTCGGCTTTGCAACGGGGTCCTGTCGTGCCCCGCTCTGCGAACTTAGTGCCGAACAAATGCGCGCGCTGCGCGATGCAGTCGGTCCCTGGCTTTCCGCCGGAGCGGCGGTTCCGTCGCGATAACCGCCAAGCAGATGGGCTCAAACCCACAACTGCGCATCCTCGGGTCGCGCGTAGATCCCGTCGACATGAGCACAGCGACGGACCGCATCGCGCAACTGCTCGCACAACGGCGTTTTGCGCAGGTCGTGACATTCGGCAGCGAGATGGCCATGCACGCGCGCCGCGATGCTGCGTACCGTGATGTCGTCAACGCGGCCGACCTCGTCGTGCCAGACACGATCGGCGTCGTCTATGCGGCGCGCCTCCTCGGTCAACCGTTGCGGGAACGTGTGGCTGGTATCGAGCTCATCGAACGGGTCTGCGAGCTGTGCGCTCGCGAGCACATGAGCATATTCTTATTGGGCGGTGCGCCCGGCGTCGCAGCAATAGCGGCGGACGTCCTGCGTTCGCGACATGCGGGCCTTGAGATCGCGGGATGCCATGACGGCTACTTCAGCCAAGCCCAAGAGCCCGCGGTTCTCGCAACGATCGCCGCCTCAGGTGCGCGTGTCGTGCTCGTCGCGCTCGGCTTTCCGCGCCAGGAGATGTGGGCGCGAGCACACGCAGCGGAGCTCGGGCCCGTGCTGTGCATCGGCATCGGAGGCTCGCTCGATGTGATCTCGGGTCGGTTGCGCCGCGCGCCGGGTGTATTGCGCGCGCTTGGTTTAGAATGGTTGTATCGACTCGTGACACAGCCACATCGTCTAGGGCGCCAGCTTGTCCTGCCTCGTTTCGCAGCGCTCGTCGGCGCGCAAGCCCTTCATGATCGGCTCACCGGAGACCGATCACAGGGATAGCAACGGACTGCACGACATGCACATCGAAGAGCCTCACGCATGAAAGGGATGATCCTCGCCGGCGGGCTTTCCACTCGGCTTTATCCTCTCACGCTTGAACTGCCAAAACCACTCGTGCCGGTGCTCGGCCGGCCAGTCGTTGGTCATGTCATCGAGTACATGAAGCGCAGTGGCGTTAACGACATCGTCATCAACGTGCACTATTTCCCCGAAGCGGTGCGCGCATATGTGGGTGACGGCGGAGCCTGGGGTGTGCATGTCGAGTACTTGCATGAGACGCAGCTCATGGGCAGTGCGGGCGCTGTCCGGCAAGTCGCGGACCGGTTTCCCGAGACGTTCGTGGTCATCGGTTGCGACGACGTCACGGACATCGATTTGAACGCCGCGATCGCGTTCCATCGCGACCGCCACGCTGAGGCGACCATCGTGCTAGCTGAAGTGGCCGATGTCTCACACTACGGTGCGGTCATCGTCGACGATCGCGGCAAGATCGTCGAGTTCCAGGAAAAGCCTGCGCCGGGAACGGCGCGCAGCAACCTCGCGAATACCGGCGTGTACATCTTTGAGCCCGCGGTGTTGCGGCGCATCCCGCCCAAGACGTTCTACGATTTCGGCAAGCAGGTTTTCCCCGAACTCCTCGCCGCCGGTGGTGCATTCTACGGCATGCGCCAGCAGGCATACTGGTGCGACATCGGCACGCCGAGTGAATACCGTCGCGTGCATCGTGACGCCCTGACCGGGCGCATTCATCTCGAGCTGCCGACTGGCGCAACGCTTTCCAATGGTGTCATGACCGGTCAGAACGCGAACATCTCCAAAGCAGCGACCATAGAATCGCCGACCGTGATCGGTGCTGGCTCGTCCATCGAACAAGGCGCGCATGTCATCTCCTCGATTCTGTGGGATGGTGTGCATATCGGTGCGGGTGCGCGCGTCGAAGATGCAGTGCTCGGCAACAAGGCACGGGTCGAAGCGGGTGCCACGATCAGGGGCGGCGAGTTCGCAAGCGCCGCTCGCGTTGCGGCGCGCTAAAAAAGCGGTCGAATAACTCGCGCTTTGCTGTCAATCGCGCGCCACAATGCTGTCGCTAAGATGACGGTCATAGGTAATTTTTGGTTTTGCCCAGAACGCGCGATTTTTGATTTTGGAGGCCTATGATGCCGCAATTCTTCGGATTCGATCACGTCGATACGCGCGTGCGCTCCTTAACCACGGTCGAGGCATTTTACGATAAACTTATGCCAGAGATCGGTCTACCAGAAAAGGACTACCATATCGTCGACGCCGCCGGCAACTGGAGAAGAGTGCAACCGGGAGAGCATTACAACACGGTTGAGTATCACGAGAAATCTGAAAACCGACAGCCCGCACACTTCATGGGCTTCATTGAAGATCCGGCGATGCATCCCGTTTCCACGCGCATCGCTTTCCGCATCGGATCCGTGGGCGACCTCGATCGTTGGGTCACGTTGCTCGGTCGCATTGGGGCGCGCAATATCGAGCCATCTTCGTCCTATGAAGATTGGGCGGCGGTGTTCTTTGAGGATCCGGCGGGCACAAAGCTCGAGATTGTCGCCCGCGACGAATGAGCGTTGTCCCGGATGTTGTGACGTATATCAGCGACGTAGCGCGAGTGCGGCAGCGCCTACCACGTTGATACCTGCGGAACACAACACCGCCGTGCATGCCGCGATTGTGGCGCCTGTCGTCACGACGTCGTCGATGATGAGCACGCGCAAGCCCTGCACCTGCATCGCGCGGGCTCCGATCGAAAACGCTTCGCGCACGTTGCGTTCGCGCCCGTGTAGGTGAAGCGAGCTCTGCGACAATGTCGCCTTGCGGCGCTCGAGCGCATCGGCGATGAGGCGAGCGCAGCCCGTCGATACCACGCCACGTGCGATGACCTCCGCTTGATTGCAGCCGCGAACACGATATCGCTGCCGATGCAGCGGCACGGGCACGACCGCTTCAAACAAACCAGGCAGCTTGCGGCCCAGCACCACGCCCAACGCGTACGCCGTATCCACGCGATTGCGATATTTTATCGCCAGTATCGCCTTGCGTAAGTAGCCGTCGTGTGCACCGAGCGCATAGACGCACGGTGCGCGTGGGCTGGCTGGACGCATCAAAAGAGAACCCCGCTCGTAGCGAGTACAGCATCCCTCGCAGAGGTGCGCGCCACTATGCCCGCACATGGCGCAGCGCACGGGCGCCACCATATCGAGCATGTTGACAAGTGCTGCTCGCGCAATGCCGAACATGTCTCTGCTCTCACGCAACGGCCCAGCGGCGTCAACCACGCAGAGGAGTGCTCTCACACACAGGTAACATGGCGCAACGATGGATGACGAACGCGCCATGGAACTGGCGCTCGAGCTTGCCAAAAAAGGCCTCGCTCAGACGAGCCCCAACCCGATGGTTGGCGCAGTGGTGGTCGCGCCCGGCGGGGAGATCGTCGGTCGCGGATACTATGAGCGCATGGGCAGCGAACACGCCGAGACGGTGGCGTTGCGCGACGCCGGCGACAGGGCGCGAGGCGCGACGCTCTACGTCACGCTGGAGCCGTGCAGTCACGTCACAGACACGCGCCCGATCGCATGTGCGGATCGCGTGGCCACAGCTGGGATCGCGCGCGTGGTCGCCGCCATGGAAGACCCCGACCCGCGCGTTCGCGGCGGCGGTTTTGCACGGCTTCGAGCACAAGACGTGGCCGTCGAGATCGGTGTGCTCGCAGAGCAGGCATCGGTGCTCAATCGCGCCTTCGTCCATCATCGCCTCACAGGCACGCCCTTTGTCACGCTGAAAATGGCGCAGAGTCTTGACGGCACGATCGTCTCGCACCGCGGTGAACGCCGCCAGCTGACCGGCGCGCGGGCGCAGCGTCATACACGGCTCGCGCGCTATGAACACGACGCGGTCATGGTCGGCGTCGGCACGGTCATCGTGGACGATCCGCTGTTAACCGTTCGGCCGAGAAAGCCGCGTGCGGTGCCTTACAGGCGCATCGTCGTGGACGCAGTCGGGCGCATCCCGCTGCGTGCTAAAGTGACCAAAGACCAGGCGCGAGCACCCACGATTGTGGCTACCACCGACCAGATGCCGCAACCGACGCGCGACGAGCTCACCAAACGCGGCGTGACGGTGCTCATGTGCGCGAAGGATGGCAACGACCGGGTCGACTTGCGCGACTTGCTGACGCGTCTCGGTCGTGACGGCATCATCTCCATCCTTTGTGAAGGCGGTCCGATCCTCGGTGCGTCACTGCTTACAGGGCAGCACGTCCAAGCGGTGGATTGGCTTGTTGCGCCACTCTTGCTTGGCGGCCAAGATGCAGTGCCGGTCATCGCGGATGTCACGCGTGACATTCCGCTACGGTTGCGACTCGTACGCCGCCTCGGCGACGATGTGCTCATCACCGGCGAGGTCGCGGGTTAGACGATGTTCACCGGCATCATCAACGCATTAGGTCGAGTGGCGCGCCAGACTCCAGACCGCCAAGGCGTCGAACTCACGATCGCCGCACCGGTGGTGTTCGCGAAGACGCGGGATGGCGACAGCATCGCCGTCAACGGTGTCTGCCTCACTGCGAAACGGCCCGGTGCAGAGCTCGTCTTCGATGTTGTTCCCGAAACACTGGCGCGGACAAATCTTGGATCGCTTCAGACCGGCGATGAGGTGAATCTCGAACCGAGTCTGCGGGTCGGCGACGAGATCGGCGGGCACCTCGTCTATGGGCACGTCGATGGTGTCTGCCGCATCGTGCAGCGCCAAGAGCAAGGCCAAGGCTTCCGCATGTGGTGCGAACTGCCGGTGCCGCTCCGCGCCTTCGTCGTCGAAAAGGGATACGTGAGCCTCGACGGCGTGAGCCTCACCGTTGCCGGCGTCGAAGAGGACCGGTTTTGCGTCGCCCTTATTCCTGAAACGTTAAAACGCACAACACTTGGGCGGAAAGCCGTCGGCGATTTGCTAAACATAGAAGCAGATCCCGTCGCCCGCTACGTCGCGGCCCTCCTGCGGGATCGCGCCGAAGCCAAGGGCTCGCGGTGAAGGGCCGTAAGGTCAACGAGATGCCACTCGCGACAATCGAAGAAGCAATAAGCGACATCCGCGCCGGGAAGATGGTCATCGTCATGGATGACGAGGACCGCGAGAACGAAGGCGACCTCACCATGGCCGCGCAGATGGTGACGCCGGAAGCCGTCAATTTTATGACCAAGTTCGGTCGCGGCCTGATCTGCGTGCCGATCATCGGTCGGCGGCTCGATGAGCTGCACATCCCGATGATGGTCAACGACAATACCTCACGGTTTGAAACGGCCTTCTCGGTCTCCGTCGAAGCCAAAGGACGCACCACCACAGGCATCTCTGCGCACGATCGTTGTGCAACGATCCGGGCTCTGCTCGACCCGAGCATGAAGCCAAGCGATTTCGTCAGCCCCGGCCATACGTTCCCATTGCGCGTTCGTGAAGGTGGGGTGCTCGTGCGTGCCGGGCAAACCGAAGCGGCGGCGGACCTGGCCCGGCTTGCCGGCCTGTATCCGGCGGGTGTCATCTGCGAGATCCTTGCAGACGACGGCACGATGATGCGGCGGCCGCAACTTGAGGAGTTCGGTGCCGAACATGGCCTCAAGCTCATCACGGTCAAAGATCTGATCGCCTATCGCATGCGGCACGAGAAGCTCGTGCGCCGTATCGCGACTTTTGCGATGCCGACGCGCTTTGGGAACTTCACGGGCTACGGCTACGAATCCGATGTCGATGGTGCGTGCCATGTCGCGCTTGTGATGGGCGATATCGGCGACGGCAAGGACCTGCTCGTGCGCGTGCACTCTGAATGCCTCACCGGCGACGCCCTCGGTTCGAAGCGCTGCGATTGTGGCGCTCAACGTGACGCGGCGCTGGAGATCATCGCAAAAGCGGGCAGGGGCGTGTTCTTGTACCTGCATCAAGAAGGCCGAGGCATCGGTCTTGCAAACAAGCTGCGCGCCTACGAACTTCAGGATGAAGGCGCCGACACAGCCGAGGCCAACGAGCGTCTCGGCTTGCCCGTCGACAAACGTGACTACGGCATCGGCTCGCAGATCTTGCACGATCTGGGCGTGCGCGAGATGAAAGTCATCACGAACAATCCGCGCAAGATCGTTGGTCTCGAAGGGTACGGTCTTAAGCTCGTTGGGCGCGTGCCGCTCGTCGTCAGCCAAGATGAATACAATGCGCGGTATCTTGAGACCAAGCGCGACAAACTCGGTCACCTCTTGGAAGGGGGCGATGGGGTCGCCACCGCGCGGGGACGCGAAGGCGCATAAGGGTGCGCTTTGCCGTGCTCCGGGCACTTTTCAACGCGGACGTGACCGCTGCGCTGCTGGCGGGCGCTCTGCGTGGTTTCGCTGACGGTCGCGTGCGTCGCAGTGACATCGACGTGTACGACGTGCCGGGCGCATTTGAACTGCCGATCGCCGCATCATGGCTCGCGCAGACCAAACGCTACGACGCAGTGGTTTGCCTCGGCTGCGTGATCCGCGGCGAGACGCCCCACTTCGACTACGTGGCTGACGCCGCGGCGCGCGGCATCGCCGATGTCGGACTAGCGACTGGTGTGCCGATCATTTTCGGCGTGCTCACAACGGAGAATGCTGCACAAGCGTGGGCACGCGCAGGCGGTCAGCGTCGCGGCCTTACACCCCATACCGGGCGCGGTGCTCAAGGAAATAAAGGATATGAAGCTGCGCAAGGTGCGATGGCCATGGCAGCGTTGCGCCGCATGGTGGCCAAGCCAGCGCTGCGACGCTCCGTCGCAAAACGATCGCCGCGATGAACGACCGCAAGAAGTTCAGCCCGTCAGCATCGAGCCGCCACATCGAGTATCGGCCGGGTATATTACGGCTCCTGGATCAGACCCGGCTGCCCGCCGAGACGGCTTTCGTCGAAGCGCGGACTTGGCAAGAAGTCGCAGAGGCGATCGCCCATCTGCGGGTTCGTGGCGCACCCGCCATCGGCATCGCGGCAGCGTATGCTCTCGCCCTGCACGCGCACCATTTGACCGATCAAAACGCAAGTACCGCCACATTCACGAGCGGCTTGCGAACCGCTGCCGACGGACTGATCGCCTCGCGCCCAACGGCAGTCAACCTATCCTGGGCCGCGAACCGCCTGCTCAGGTATGCGCAAGCGCAACTCGCCCAAAATACGACACTGCCCGAGATCGCCGCTTCATTAGATACGCTCGCCCAGGAGATCCATGCCGACGACATCGAGGCCTGCCGCAGCATTGGCCGCTATGGATCCGGGCTCTTCGATGCACAAGTCAGCATCCTCACCCACTGCAACACGGGCGATCTCGCGACTGGCGGTTATGGGACCGCACTCGGCATCATCCGCTCGCTGTGGCAGGAAGGCAAGCTCACAGGCGTCTACGTCGACGAAACGCGGCCGCTTTTGCAAGGGTCGCGGCTCACCGCGTGGGAGCTGCAACGCGACGGCATCCCGTACACCCTGATCGCTGACAATATGGCTGCATCATGCATGCAACGTGGCGCGATCGATGCGGTGATCGTCGGCGCCGACCGCATCGCGCGCAACGGCGACACAGCGAACAAGATCGGCACCTACGGTCTCGCCGTCCTTGCGCGTGCGCACGGAATACCGTTCATCGTGGCGGCTCCCTGCTCGACGCTGGATGCGAGTCTCGCAAGCGGCGACCAGATCGTCATCGAACAGCGCAACCCTGCTGAAGTCACGTCGTTCGCCGGCGTCGCCGCGGCGCCAGATGGAGCGACGGCGTCCAATCCCGCGTTCGACATCACCCCAGCTGCATTCATCACGGGGATCGTCACCGAGACAGGCGTGCTAAGACCGCCCTACGAGACCGACATTCAGCGCGTGAGCGCTCAGCCACCCGAGCGCGTGGCCCCGTGAGTTCGGTTGTGATGGCTGGGCAGAACGGCTATCGCGCGTTTATGGCGCGCACGCCAGCGCCGCTGCCGCAACTGGTCGTCATCGCGG
>JAFANK010000089.1 GCA_019232725.1 Vulcanimicrobiota bacterium
CCGCCTTCGAGCGCGGCGCCGACGTTGTCCGGATGGCCCTCGAGCTCGGCGGCGAGCTCGAACACGTCGGCGTCGAGCTCGAACAGATGGTCGGCGGCGAGCAGCCCGGCGACCACCGCCGCGGCGCTCGACCCGAGTCCGCCGCTCAGCGGAATGCCGGACGTGATTCGGAACTCGAACCCGTCCGCAGGGTGCAGGCGCTCGAACGCCTTGACCACGAGGTTGTCACGGTCGCGGGGGACGTCGAGGCCGGTATGGACGGCAAACGTGCCCGTCTCCTGGACTTCGAGCTCGAGGTGCAGGGCGAGCGCGGCCGCGAGCACATCGAAGCCCGGCCCGAGGTTCGCGGACGAGGCCGGCACGCGCACCACGCGCCGGCGCGCGAGGCCGGGCGTCACTCGAGCACCGCGCGCTCGATTGCGCTCAGCTCGGGATCGCAGGCGACGACCGCGCCGGCCTGATCAAGCGCGGTATCGGGATCCTTGAGGCCGTGGCCGGTAAGCACGCACACAACACGGTTGACGTTCTCGGCCGGACCGTGGACGAGCAGCCCGGCGACGCTCGCGGCCGAGGCCGGCTCGCAGAAGACGCCCTCGTTGGCGGCCAGGAAGCGGTAGGCCATCAGGATCTCGCCGTCGGTGACCGCCTTGACCGCACCACCGCTCGAGGTCATCGCGTTCATGGCCTCCTCCCAGCGGGCGGGGTTGCCGATCCGGATCGCGCTCGCCACCGTCTCGGGATGCTCGACGGGCTTTCCGTGGACGAGCGGCGCCGCGCCCGCCGCCTGGAATCCATACATGCGGGGTTTCAGACCGGCCTCGTTGAAGCCCTTCCAGTAGGCGGTGATGTTGCCGGCGTTGCCGACCGGGATGCAGAGCGCGTCGAGCTCGCTCGGCAGCTGCTCGACGATCTCGAACGCGGCCGTTTTCTGACCCTCGATCCGGAAATCGTTGACCGAGTTGACGAGCGACACCGGGTGGCGGGTGGCGAGCTCGCGCACGAGCTTGAGCGCCTCGTCGAAGTTGCCGCGCAGCGCCACCACCCGCGCGCCGTGCATCAGCGCCTGCGCGAGCTTGCCGGTCGCGATCTTGCCCTCGGGCACGATCACCGCGCCGCGGAGACCGGCCCGAGCCGAGTAGGCGGCGGCAGAGGCCGCGGTGTTGCCGGTCGAGGCGCAGATCACCGCCTCCGCGCCCTCCCGGACGGCCGCGGACACCGCGCAGGTCATTCCGCGGTCCTTGAATGACCCCGTCGGGTTGGCGCCCTCGAGCTTCAGCCAGACCTCGAGGCCGGCTCGCTCGGACAGGCGCTCGGCGAGAATCAACGGGGTCGAGCCCTCGTTCAGCGAGACCACCGGGTCGCCGGGCGCGAAGGGCAGCCGCTCCTGGTAGCGCTCGATGATCCCCGGCATGGCCGGGAGCATGTCAGAGCCGGCGGCTCAGGCGACGTCGAGCACGACCTTGCCGGTCGCGCCGCGCCCGTCGATCAACTCGAGCGCGTCTCCGGCCTGGTCGAGCGGGAACCGGGCGCCGACCACCGGGCGCACGAACCCGGCGTCGATCAGCCGGTCGATCGCCTCGCCGATCTCGCGGTTGAGCTCCGGCTTGCGGATCACGAAGTTGCCCCAGCCGGCCCCGATCACCTCGGTGTTCGCGAGCAGCAGGCGGTTGACGCGCACCTCGGGTATCGAGCCGCCGGTGAACCCGACGACCACGACCCGGCCGCCCTCGCGCAGCGAGCGCAGGCTGTCGGTGAAGCGGTCGCCTCCCACCGGGTCGATCACGAGGTCGACGCCGCCTCCCGAGATCTCCTTGGCCTCGTCCTTCCAGGGGCCCTCGCTGCGGACCACGTGGTCGGCACCCGCCTCGCGTGCCACGCGCTCCTTGTCGTCGCTGGACACGACCGCGATCGTGTTCGCGCCGAGTCCCTTCGCGATCTGGAGCGTGGCAGTGCCGACGCCGCCGGCCGCGCCGTGCACGAGCACGGTCTCCCCCTCGTCGAGCCGCCCGCGGGTCACAAGCGAGAAGAACGCCGTGTGGTAGTTGAGGACGAGGCCGGCGCCCTGGGCGAAGTCGAGCACGTCCGGGAGCTTGAACGTGAAGAACGCCGGCGCCACCGCGACCTCGGCCCACCCGCCGAGCATGCAGAACGCGGCCACGCGGTCGCCAACCTTGACTCCGGCGTCGTCGGGCGCGCTTCGCACCGTTCCGCCAACCTCGCTTCCCGGCGTGAACGGGAGCTCGGGCTTGACCTGGTACTCGCCGCGGGTCTGGAGAACCTCGGGGAACGACACGCCGGCGGCGTGGACGTCGACCAGCACGCCGCTTCCGGGTGTCATCGGATGCTCGGCGGCCGGTTCGGGCGCGTCCTCGACGACCCGGAGCGCCGACTGCGGGCCGCTCA
>JAFANK010000303.1 GCA_019232725.1 Vulcanimicrobiota bacterium
AGGCGGCAATTCGGTATGGCCCAGTTCGTAGCTCGCCTGCGACAGCAGCACTTGCCCGCCGTTTCCGATGGACATCAGCCGCGCAACGCGATTGACCGCTGGTCCGTAGTAGTCGGCGTTACGCTCCTCGGCGTGACCAGTGTGCACGCCCATGCGCACGCGCATGCCGTCGATCGCAGCGAAGTCTTCCTTGGCGAGCGCTGTTTGCGCATCGATTGCTGCGCGGATCGCTTGGGGTGCAGTTGGGAACGCGATACAGAACGCGTCGCCCACTATTTTGAACGCGAACCCGCCATGGCGTGTCGTCGCATCGGAAACGATCTGCTCATGACGTGCGACAGCGGCTTGCATCGCCTCGCGGTGCTGCTCCCAGCGCTGCGTGCTGCCTTCGATGTCGCTAAAGAGAAACGTGACCGTGCCTGTAGGTAAAGACACGGGCTGTTGAAGCTCTCTAGCCTTGCGCTCGCGCGCCATCAAGGGTGGTTCAAAAAAGGAGCGATAAAACCCGTTCTTCTCAGGCCATGAGCGCTTACCAGTACGCTTCGGTGGATTCCAAGCCCTTATCGGATTCCCAGATCACTCCGATCTTTTCGATCCGCCCGATTCGCCGTATCCAGATCGACTGCTGGAGGATGGGACTGTACGCGCACCTGATGCCGGAGCGCGAATCGGAGGCCGCCGCGAAGATGGATCTTGCGTTGCGGGCTGCTTTTGGTCAGCAATCTGGTCAGCAAAACGCGCCCGCGACACCAGCATCCCAAAAAGAAAGCGCCGCGAAGGCGCGTGGTTTAAGGGTTATTCCTGGTGGGCGATCGAGGACTCGAACCTCGGACCTCATCCTTATCAGGGATGCGCTCTAACCACCTGAGCTAATCGCCCGCTCTTGGCGTCCTAGGCCAGACTTCTTTTGAGACTCGCTCGACCGTGCCTGCCGCGTATCGTGGCAGAACGCCACCAGGGTAGCTAGAGAATGGTTGTCATTGTCTATCAGCGCCCCGCACTCGTTCAATGAGCCACGCTAAGACAATCGGCTCGATGCAACGAACCGATGCGACACTGACGAGGTGCTCTCCGCGATGGCGAACGACAGAAAAACCCATCCGGCTGTACTGCGCACATGTGTTGTCTGTGTGCTCGGCCTGTTCGTGATCGCCACGTGCTTGCCCGATCTGCGCCGGCTCTGGCAGCCAACAGGGGATGCTGGATTCGTCAGTGACTTTGGCGGTAATGTCACCGAAACCAGGCCTGACGGTCCAGCCAATCGTGCTGGTCTCCGGCCTGGTGCTCGCCTCGACATTGCGGCGACCGACCCGCAGTACCGCTTCCTTGCAATCTACGGTACCACGCTCTCTGCTGGCCAAGAACTCCGTTTTGCGGTCGAGCAAGAGGGCCAGGTCCGCCACATCGTGCTCATCACCGACCCCGAGCCGATGGATTTGGCGACAAAGCTCTTCATTATTACACGGGAGCTCGCGATGCTGCTCTTCGTCGGTATCGGCGCTGCGCTCGTCTTGTTGCGGCCGTCTCCGGCGACCTGGGGATTCTACTTCTACTGCTTAGGCCTACACGGTGCTCCCGATGTCGTGGCGCCGTTGGAATTTGGTTCTCCGTGGAATCATGTCGTCTGGTCGCTGCAGGGCATGTTCATCAATGCGGGGTTCATCGGTGTGGCGGTGTTTGGCGCCTTCTTCCTGCACGACAAGCCTACCGGCTGGCGCCGCTACGTGTTGCCTCTTGCGGGCATCCTCCTTCTAAGTTTTGCGATCACGCAGGCGTGGGTGTGGCCCACTCTCAATGCGGGTCGCTCCGTTGCCACGGTCGGAAACGTTGCTCTAGGCATCCAAGCGTTCATGGCCCTCATCGCGATGTACGGCCTGATTGAAACGTACGTTGTGGCGCGCGGGGAGGATCGTCAACGAATCCGCTGGGTAGTGCTCGGTTTTGGGATTTCGCTCTCCGGTCAGGTGCTTAACGCGCTCTTATATCGCCATCCACCGCCGTATTGGATCCATGCGACGCTGCTCTTGTCGGGTGTAGTCGTGCCGATTACCGTGGCGTATGCCATCATCAAACATCGGGTGATCGATGTCAGCTTTGTGGTCAGTCGCGCGTTGGTCTACGGCATCCTGACCACACTACTCGTCGGTGTTTTTTCACTCATCGACTGGTTCTTCACCGATTATCTGCGGCTCGCGCGTCTCGGCACCGTCGCCGAGGTCGGGGCCGTGGTCGCATTTGGTCTATGGTTTAACGGTCTCCATCGCCGCGTTGACTCATTCATCGACGCGACGTTCTTCCGCCAGCGTCATCAAGCGGAGATGCAGCTCGCACGCGTCGCCACTGCATTGCCGCTCGTGTCGACCCCAACCGCCGTCGCCCATTTTCTTGTGCACGAGCCCGCGCGCACGCTTGGGCTTGCATCAGCGGCGCTCTTCCGGCGCGAACGCAACGGGGAATACCGCCGGGAGGAATCAGAGGGTTGGAGTGCCACTGCAGTAACGATCCTCGATGCGTCTGACGAGCCGTTCCTTGCACTGGCGCAGGCGGAACGTGGTCCGCTCTCGATCTATGAACATCCATGGCAGCGAGCTGATATACCGTCGGGCGCCCGTCGACCGGCGCTGGCATTGCCGATCGTCGTACGGGGCGAGTTGGCTGCGGTCGCGTTCTACGGCTCGCATGTGCACGGCGAAGCGCTTGATCCCGATGAGATCAGAATGATCGCGCAGTTAGCGACCGGTGCATCCGCGGCGTATGATCATATCGAGGCAGATGCGTTACGACGTGAGAATGATGCGCTCCGCAGCGCGCTCAAAGAGGCGCACATACAGCCCGCCTGACCAGAAAGCGTTGCGATTACGGTATGTGCGAGGGTCGCCTAATGCAAGGTGCGCTCGCGCGCATCGTGTAAAAAAGGCTAGCGCGGGGGATTAGCTCAGTTGGTAGAGCGCGTGCTTTGCAAGCATGAGGTCAGCGGTTCGAATCCGCTATCCTCCATTTCACAAAACATCATTTTACGCTGATTGGCGTTGCGCGACGCAGGTCGCGATTTTGGCGACCATGGCTCTTGTGTCGGCGCATAGACATCCAGTAAACTGCTTCCAAAAATGGAGAGTGGTTTGAGTTTAGTCGGCGGCGAATTTTGTTGGTGCTCGCATGAAGGCGAAGACCATTCCCTTGCCGCGAGGCTAACTGTGGAGGTCATCATGTCGCTTGAGGCTCTCAACACTTTTGGAACATTGGCCACCGTCGTCATCGTATCGGCAACCGCTATTGCAGCGCTTATTCAACTTCGACACCTCAGAGCCGCCAACCAAATAAACGCCATGTTAGCTGTCGGTGAGGCACTCGATGCGAAGACCGTCCGAGATGCCAGCGACTTGGTGCGTGCCAACCTCAGTAGTGCGATCAACGACCTAGATTATCGTAAACTCGTCGTCGCTAGGGTGCGTGGCACAATGCTACCAGACATTAAAGCGGAGTATGCAGATCTAGCTGCTGCGGCGAGATTTGTTTGTAACTCGTATGAAGAACTTGGCAACCTCATCAAGCGTGGGTTCGTGGACCCAGAATATGTATTTGATCGCTATTGTGTGGTCGTTTTGAGAAGCTGGAAGGAGTTGGAGCTCCAAATTGGGTTGGTGAGGGAAGTGCTCAATGACAGCAGCGTTTGGGAGAACTTTGAATACCTGGCCGTGCAATGTGAAGATTGGCAGCGGCGATACCCCAGTTCGTATCCCAGAGGTGTGCGGCGAATGCAAATCAACTTACCGTGGCCCGTCCCTACTGCTCAAGCAACATAGATTGGTCAAGGTGGGTCCCTTGGATGACGCAATACTTCATCACTTACACTCGGTCCTGAAATAACGCTATATGGCCCTTGTTGTCCATCTCGTCGACGGAACATACGAACTTTTTCGTCATTTTTACGGTCTCCGT